>QQUM01000018.1 GCA_008501545.1 Calditrichota bacterium | reverse complement strand
ATTCCTTCGATCCTGGTGGCAATTGGTGGGAAGATGATGCAATAGAATTATTCATCGGTCTCTTCGACAGCCGCCATGGCCAGGAAGCTGGTATGACGCGCGACGAAATGCCTCACTATACCCTTGCGATTCGCGCTGATCAACTGATCAATGGATACAATGAAAATGCTGTCATTTATGAACCCGATTCGGCTGACTACTTTTTTGAAGGATTTGATCCGGACTGGGTTGTTGAAACACGGATTAAGTTGACTGACCTGCAGTTTGGTGATGATACACCATTTGTCCCTGAAAATGGCATGCGTCTCCCGTTTGACTTACTCGTTCATGATTCTGATGCGACAAACTCTCGTGACGGCGTGTTGGCTTTCTCCAACCTGAATAACGACAATTCATGGCAATCACCACGCAACTGGTCCTATACATGGGTTGGTAACCAGTTCGTTACAGGTGTGACCGAAGAACCTGTTAGTACACTGCCAACGGATTATACGTTAAGTCAGAATTATCCGAATCCGTTTAATCCGACAACGACTATTCGCTATGCATTACCAAAAGCAGGACACGTTGAGATCGCACTTTTTAATACAGTTGGTCAAAAAGTGAAAACGCTCGTTGACGAGAACAGACCTGCTGGCACGTTTACAGTTCAGTTAGATGCAACAACGCTTACTTCAGGCGTGTATTTTTACAGAATCACGACTGCACAATTCAACCAGACGAAAAAGATGATTCTGCTGAAATAAGGTGATATGGTAACTCTGTCAGGATTTCAAATCCTGACAGAGTTTGGTTAACGTAGAAGTCATATGACCTGATTGGTAATAAGGAAAAGATAGAGTACGACGCACGCATATTTGAAAAGGAGTTCCCTTTATCGATTTGCAAATAGTGCGTCGTATACCAGGTTTTCCGCTAAATTATGTCCATCTGGAAAAGGTGTCATTCCGTCATGCTTTTAGACGAAACGAAGTTCGGCGCAAGCAAAATCTACTTCTGTTAGCTTCAACCAATAATGGATTCCGGATAAAAGCATGACGGAATGACGAAAAAAAAAGCATTTGGGATGGACTCTAAGTAATGCAAAACATGATGTGAATGTAATTGGGTTGAGAACCTGGGGTTGTCTAATATTTTACTGAACTTTGACGAGTCCGGCGAAATATTGGCAATCTCAGTTTATAAACCGAATAACCATTTTATTAAACAGAATCGTGCTACCATGAAAAAAAATAATACACAGCTTTTTATTTTGATCCTCTTGTTTTGTTTGTTTCCTGTGTTTGTTTTTGCGCAGACAACGGGCAAAATTAAAGGAAAAATTCTTGATGATAAGACAGGTGAAGCATTGCCCGGTGCAAATGTTATTATCGATGGAACAAACCGTGGCGCTGCGGCCGATCTTAACGGTGAGTTTATCATACTCAGTCTCGCCCCGGGAAGATATGATCTAAAGGTGCAGATGATTGGTTATTCTCCAGCACGAATGGAAAATATCACAGTCTCGGTTAATCGAACCGCAAACATTGAAATTCGATTGCTGGAACAGGCCATTGAAGGGGAAGAAGTCGTTGTGACAGCATCCCGCGTCGTTATTAAAAAAGATCAGACAAGTTCCATTCGCAATGTGTCGGCTGATGAAATGGAGCTCCTCCCGGTAAATGATGTGGGAGGTGTCATCCGTATGCAAGCGGGCGTTGTAAATGGCCATTTTCGTGGTGGGCGGTTAAACGAGGTGTCTTATCTCGTCGATGGCATCCAGGTGGATGAGACATTTGATGGAAATTACCGCACTGTGGACCTGGAAGCAGAAGCGATTCAGGATCTGGAAGTGATCACCGGATCGTTCAATGCGGAGTATGGACGCGCCATGAGCGGTGTGGTGAATGCAGTAACGAAAAACGGCAGCGCCGACTTCCATGGATCAATTTCGGGAGAATTGGGCGAGTATTTAACCGGGAATGATGATGTGTGGATCGGTCTCGGCGACCGGCAATTCGATCGCAACCAGGATTATAAAGCCAGCTTGAGTGGCCCGGTAGTGGGAGACAGAATTACATTTTTTACCAATTTTCGTTATCAGAAAAACAGCAATCACCTCTACGGCCTTCGCCGCTTTAATGTCGATGACTTCAGTGATTTTCGTGGCGATGATCCATTCTTTTGGATTTCCGAAGCAACCGGCGATAGCGCGCTGGTCCCCATGGAACGATCTGAAAACATGTCGTTTCTTGGAAAACTGAGTGCGAAGGTGAGTGATAACCTCCGCTTATCTTTTCTTTACACATACAATGATGATGAATGGCATTATTACGACCATGGGTTCAAATACAATCCCGATGGATTGCCGGGTTCACATCGCCGAAGTGATATGTATAGCCTGCAATTGAACCATATCCTTGCGTCAAACATATTTTATGAGCTGAAACTTTCCTACCTTGATAACTTTAACGGATGGTATATCTTCGAAAATGCCTCAGATCCGGGATATGTGCATGACATGTTTTATGACAATACCGGTCCGGGATTTTATACTGGCGGCCAACAAAAAGCACATAATAGCCGCACTTTGAAAGATACCAATGTCAAATTCGACATAACCTGGCAAGCAAATAATCAACATAGTCTGAAAGCAGGCTTCTTAAATACACAACATGATCTGGATAATGAGGAAGTTGAAATCCGCAACCGTTACTACGGGACCGATCTCGAATTTCAGCTCTACGAACCCGTTACTTTGCCTGATTCTACTATTTATTCCGACATCTATCATGTAAAACCATTTGAATATTCGGCTTATATCCAGGATAAAATGGAATTTAACGAAATGGTTATCAACCTGGGATTGCGCTACGATTATTTCAATCCCAATTCAGGAATTCCTTCACAGCGGCGTAATCCTGCAAATCAGCTATCGTACAACAATCCGGATAGTATGTCAACATATCCGAAAGTCGAAGCGCAGACTCAGATTAGTCCAAGATTGGGGCTTTCCTACCAGTTAAGTGATGCGGCCCTCCTGCGTTTCAGTTACGGTCATTTTTTCCAGATGCCGCCGATGAATGCGCTGTATCAGAATCATTCCTTCAGAGTTGCACCGACAAACTTTGAAACAACAATGGGTAACGCCTCCTTGAGGGCGCAAAAAACGGTGCAATACGAGTTTGGCGTCTGGCAGGAACTGATGCCGCAAATGGGATTGGAAGTCGCCCTGTTTTATCGTGATATTTACGATTTGCTCAGTGCCCAGGTCATTTCGACTTACAATCAAATACAATATGGACTGTACAGCAATAAAGACTATGGCAATGTTAAAGGCCTGGAAGTGAAGTATGATTATCGCTACGGTAATTTTTCTTCCTATTTGAATTACACCCTGCAGTTTACGCGAGGGAATGCGGATAACCCAACCCAAACATTTAGCCGGGCCGGTGATAGCAAGGATCCGATTCCTCGACTCATTCCAATGAGCTGGGACCAGCGACACACACTGAATACAACCGTTGGATACAACGTAGGGAAATACGGCGTCACGTCAACATTTTTCTATGATTCCGGATCACCGTACACGTTTTCTCCGGTTTCGGAAGAATTGCTTTCCCGTGTGAATCTCTACGAAAACAATGCGTGGAGGCCAACTAAATTCAGTGTCGATCTCACAGGTTATTACAACATCAAGCTGACAGAAGATATCAACCTGAAATTTACGCTGCTGGTCTTTAATCTTTTTGACCGTTTAAACGAGAACAATGTTGACAGTCAGACGGGTAGAGCCTACACCGCCATTATTACGGATGCAGATCGCGCCGCACACCGGAGTAATTTCAATATATATGAAGACCGTGTGCAAAATCCATCAATGTATGCCGCTCCACGAATGGTGAAGCTTGGCATGGGTGTAACATTCTAATATTTTAATGCAAATGTTATCAGGATAAATCCTATGAAAACTCGATTAATTACCGGAGCTGCATTATTTTTTATTGCAATGAATCTCTTCGCGCAGGGCCAGCCTTATGAAGGGCCGGACGACCCGGCAGGTGATATCGCTGCGGAACGTGAAGGGTTCATGACCGGAAACCGTATTCACCTCTATTTTCAGAATACGACAGAACTCTCGAACTGGGTTGATGGCGAAGCAGGCGCCGGTGTAAAATGGTCACAATGGCCCAGCAATGCCAATGGCGTAAAAATGCTTGACGGTATCGCCTTGTTGATTGGTGCACGTGTCTACGTTGCAAATGATTCTATCCCAATTACGGATCCGGCTGAGATTGAATCACGCAGTGACCTTGATACCCTATATTTCCTACAAACAAGCTATCGTGAAGAGATGGATCGTGACCCGACGGGTACGATTGAATGGGGCTTTTATCCCGTATTCGGCTATTTTAATGAATCGAGCGAATTCCCCGCGATGAGCAACCTTTCAAGCACCTGGCCTACCAGTGGATGGCCGGCAACCGGGCGTTCGACAAAATGGCCGGGTGAGTGGAACGGACGGTTTGGCCGTGGCGTCATCTATGCGGATATGGAAACCTATTTTGTAGTGAACGATGCCCAGGATCAGGAATTTCTGGGGCCCGAAGATCAGGTGAAATATTATCCCAAACCTGGAAAATATATCGGCGATTTAAAATCTGATGTGACAATCCAAAAAGGAAAACCCTGGGGCGGACTCGGTCTGCGTGTAGAGCAACGTGGCTTTCAATGGAATAATCCCCAGGCACGCGATGCTATTTTCTGGGAATATACGATCGCCAATGTTTCTGATTATGATATACCGGATGTTGCATTTGGCTATTGGGTTGACAACGGAATTGGCGCTGAACGCGATGATGAGCTCGGCTTTTTTGACCGCCATATCGACATGGCTTATTCGTGGGATATTGATGGAATCGGAGCTGGTGGGCTCGAAACCGGAACGATGGGCTTCGCTTATCTTGAGAGCCCCGGACTGCCTTTTGATTTTAAAGATAATGACGAAGACGGTCTGCTCGATGAACAACGGGACAATGAGGCAATGCAAATTATTGGTCCGACGGATGGCATTGCTGATCTCAACAAATTTCTCACATTTTATAATTTAGAACTGGAAGATTTGCGCGATCATTGGGATGCAGACGAAGACCAGGATTGGGATGACGGCGAAGACCTCAATGGCGACGGCATTTATCAGGCAAATGAATTTGCAGGCGACGATGTCGGTCTTGACGGTGTTGGCCCCGGTGAATTAAATTACGACGGTCCGGATGAAGGCGAAGGGAATCATCGCCCTGATTCACGAATCGGTGTCGGCAGTGAGCCTGATTTCAACTTGACCGATGTGAATGAATCGGATATGGTCGGTCTGACCTCTTTCCGTCTCTTTCCTGTACCGAGTCACGCTTCCGACTATCGCTGGTTCCGTGGTGACCGCTCTATGTGGGATTTAATCGGACAGGACTCGACAATTGCATTCCTTGGCAATATTTCCAATCTGATCGAAACATTTGCTTCCGGTCCCTTCCCGCTGCACCAGGGTCGTACGGAACGAATTTCCATGTCGGAGTTGCACTCCTATGATCCACTGCAGGGTTTGAACTCAGACGCCCACACGGCACCCGCATTGTTCGAACAAAAACGCATCGTCCAGGTCATTTATGATAAAGATTACCGCTTTGCTCAGCCACCCGAAACGCCGACGCTGACTGCAACGCCTGGCGATGGATTTGTTATACTGAGCTGGGATGATCGTGCCGATACGCAGACCCGTGATCCATTTGTCGGCAATGAGAATGATTTTGAAGGTTATAAAATTTTCCGGTCCTCCGACAAAAATCTCGCAGATGCCGAGGTGATTACCGATGGCTTTGGGACGCCACTTATCAAGAAACCAATTTTTCAGTGTGATCTGATCGATGAAAAGTTTGGATTTACCGACTTCGGGCTGGTCAATGGGATTGGATATAACCTTGGATTTGATTCTGGAATCGTCCACCATTTCATCGACAATGAAGTGGAAAACGGGCGAACTTATTACTATGCCATTTCTTCCTATGATTATGGTGCACCGGATATCGAACCGGGAATAGCCCCATCGGAAAGCCCGATCATTATCGACCTTGACGAGGACGAAAACGTTCGTGGCTTCAGCAAAAATGTGGCTATTGTCACACCAAGAACTCAGGCCCCGGGTTATGTACCGCCTTCCATCGAAGTGGATACAACGGGTGTAGTTTATGGTTCACCTTCCATTATTCCGGAAGTGCTTTCTAAAAACAGTTTGAAAATCGGTCATACCTATGCTGTTCGATTCAAAGTCGATACGCTGACGGCTGTACGTGATTCCGATTACGGATTGGAATACATCAACAACGGTCTGTCGATTTACGACCTGTCTGACTCTGCGCTAGTGTATGAAGAGGGCCCTGAAAAATTTCCATATTCCAACCTTGTCTTTCGTGATTCGATGGAAACGGTCCAATACTGGACACTCAATCCCTCTATTGAATTTTCCACAGATGTTTTTGATGGCATGCGTTTGCGTCTGGAAAACATAATGGAATCACCACAGGTGGATATCAATAATTCCGGTTGGCTGGTTGGATCTGCTCCGATTCGTGTCATCCCCACAGAAGTCGAGACGAAGCGTTTCCCATGGGACTATGACATCGTTTTTACAAATGATCCGGCTGCGTACAAGGGACAAGTAACCATAAAAACCATGCGCGATGAAAACAACAGTCGCCTCCCGTCTGCACGTGTATTAACAGAGCAAGAGTTTAGCTTCTATGTCCTGAATAAGTCATTTACCGATGAAAATGGTGATTATCTCCTGATGGACATGGTCGTACATGACCTCAACGGCAATGGCACATTTGATATTCTGGAAGATCGCGTTCTCATTGGTGGGGTAACGAGTGCAGGCCGTTGGGCCGGTACAGCCTTCATTATGGATTTCCAGTTTGCCGGAAGTGAAGAGTTTTTACCTAAACCTGATGACGTGTTGCGGATTACTTTTAATCGGCCATTTATGGAACAAGATGAATTTCGATTTACTGTAAATCCTGAGGGTGAGCTACAAAAAGCCGAAATTAAAACATCACTCGACAGTATAAAAGTAGTACCGAATCCCTATGTCGCAACCAACTCGATGGAACCGGCTGTCCAAAATCCTTACCTGAATCAGCGGCGTCGTATTATGTTCACACATCTGCCGGCACTATGTGAGATAAAAATATTTACTTCCAGTGGTGTTTTGGTGGATGAAATTTTTGTGAACAACGCCTCAGATAATGGGGCTACCCATTGGGATTTGCTGAGTAGCGAAGGATTGGAGATCGCTGCTGGTGTTTATATTTTCCATGTGAAGGCATTAGCAACCGGTGATGAAAAAATTGGCAAATTTGCTGTGATAAAATAAGGTGGCAGGTGCTAACCAAAGTGTAATTCTCAGTAGAGGCTATCATGAAATTAGTTTATAA
>QQUM01000381.1 GCA_008501545.1 Calditrichota bacterium | reverse complement strand
CAATTAAATGGCGGAAACCGCCCTTCATGCCTGGAGAGCCGATCACAAACTATGATGTTTTTCGCGTGCACCGCGTCGATTCCGTGACGAAATATATTTCAAACACAACCCTTTACGATCAAATTTATATCTACCACAAGACAAAAGATACCGTTTACATCGCGACCGATTCATCGAAACGTGTGGCAAAAGATATGATTGCACCAGACTTCCAGCCGGGTCTCATCCCGCCGACCGGTCCGGAGCAAAATTCGCCTGACACAAAACAGCGAAAATCAGATTCAACACGCACTGATCAGACGAAGATGAAATTACTTCTTGAGGACGTGGATTCACCGGACGACACATCCGCAACAGAACAGTAAGTCCCCCAATACGACCAACCATCGACTACACCCATCAGACAAATATAATTTTCCCATTGTTCTTCCTTCCATTTATCAAGACATGCAGTGGTTTTGGTAAATGAATGTGGCGAACATAGGCAAAACGGGAAAGCTCCTGTTGTTCCCCAAGCCATTCCCAGTTTAAAAAATGGTCACTACTTAGCGGATTAATCGTAAAATAACCAATTTTAAATGAACTGACATTTTGAAAAAAATGTGAAGCCTGGGACGGCTCGATCGTCATCTCGCGAATTCCACTCTCGATGACTGCTTTAACACCAGCGATTTCTTCCCAATGTACCGGCACACCCAACCAGGGATCATTGCTCCCCAATCGCCCGAGGGTAATGAGCAAATACGGTGCACCTCGCTCAGTCAGCATTTCGTTATACTGCTTCACTTCCTGGGCAATTTTGCGCGTTTGCGACCGGTCAAACGTATCGCGGTCAATTACAACAATATCCTGGATGTTTTCGATACTCCCATTTCCAAGTACCTGATCGCTGTAGCACAATGTTTCATTCTTTTGTACCGAGGAAAAATCGACTCGAATCTCATCGCTTTCGCGTGCCACAGGTCGCATTTGCAAAAGACAAAGTTCGTCCGGTTGATCTTTTTCTTTGGAAAAGCGCACCGCAAATTCTATTTCAATATCATTCCCCATGCCGCGTTTACCTATTTTCAAAACTGTTTGCAAAATTTCAGGCAAGGGAAATATTTCCTGTTTTAATACAGGGGCAAGTGTAATCAGACGCTGGCCCTGGCGGGAAACACCATCGTAAATTGCCTGGTTCTCGTGGGAAAACGTCGATGCAACATATCGTAACGAGCCATGTTTTTCAGCTTCACCCAGGGGCAACCGGACCAAATCATCTGCACTGGCAACTTCTTTATGGTTCAGATGGATCGCAAAGAATTCCGTCTGATTGTTGTATAGCGCCTGATCGATGGAATTTAACTGGGCAACATGTCGGGGATAAGCCGGACAAAATGTGAGGCAGTTTTCACCTTCTACGACTGTTTTTCCCATACCCAGTGCCACCGAGACAATTCCGTCATCGGAGTTTTGTGGCGGCATACTGTAATAATTGAAAGATTTTGCAACACCGGCAATTTCCGGGTAGAAGTAATCACCGTAACTATTTCCCACCAGGCTTTGGATTACGATGGCCATGCGTTCTTCTTCATTGCGAAAGGAAGTATACTTGATATAATTGCGGGCGCGTTTACAGTAGGTTGATGCATAAACCAGTTTCACAGCGCGCAAGAGATGATCAAGACGATTTTCCAGTTGCTTTTCATTGTTGGCGAGCATGAACGTATCATAAACACCTGCAAACGGGAAGTATTGTGAATCTTCCAGCAAGCTCGATGACCGAACAGCTAAAGGTTGTTGAACAGTTGTCAGATAAGCCCGTAACTGATCTGTAACATGCTCCGGGAATTGTGATTTTAAGAAAATTTTTCTGAGATAAATATCATTTTGAATATCAAGGGCGGTGCTTTGCAGGTTATTCAATTCCATAAACTCGTCGAAAACATTCGTCCCCAATATCAACGCAGCGGGTACACGAATCGTGACATTTTCAAATTTGTGATACAAATCATTCGCGTTAACGAGCAAATTCAAAAAACTGAGACCGCGTGCCTTCCCCCCAATGGAGCCTGCGCCTATGCGTGCAAATCCAAAGTCCTTGTCATAGTGTTTTTTATTAAAATCAACCAGGATTCCCCTTGATTGCATGCTGATATATAGTGATAAGGAGGAGACGAGGTCTTCCCGTAAATCTTCTACATTTTTATAATGAGAAATTTTCCGTGGCCGGAGTTTAAATGCCAGCCAAAATTCACGACGTGCTTTCAGCCAGGTAGAAAAATGATTTCGTTCCGCATGAAACTCTATGCTTTCAGCCGGAACTGATTTAAGTCCACGCAGCAAACTGTTCAATCCGTCTGCACGACCAACTTCTTCACCACTTTCCGTGCGAAAGATAAAATCACCAAAACCAGGGTTATCAAAAGCAAACTTGCGCATGTCACGCAACAGGTGTTTGGAGCCTTTATTTAAAAACGAAGCGCCAATTTTATAAGCCCGGCTTCGATGTTCTGTATTATGTGATTGCAGCAGGATGGGAATATCATTTTTGTGGGATTTCACGAATCGGGCAAAATGCAAACCAGCTTCTTCGTCTCGTTTTCCATTATGCATGTAATTTATGTCAGAAATCACACCGAGAATATAGTCTTCATATTTTTCGAAATATTCACACGCTTCCTCATAGTTTGTGGCCAGCAAAATCTTCGGGCGGGCCCGCATGCGCAAAAATTTATGTTGCAGGTTTATTCCCTGCTCCATGAGCATTTGCGACTGTTGCAAAAGTTCGGAATAAATAAGCGGAAGATAGGACGAATAAAAACGAATGTTATCCTCCACGAGTAAAATGACCTGCACACCCGCACGTTCGACATCCCGCTTCACATTCCGCTGATCTTCAATCACTTTTATGATTGAAATGATCAATCGAAAATCGCCCGTCCACGTAAAAATACGATCAAATGGATTGTGTTCACTGCTTACAAGCCGGGGATTAAATTCGCTTGTATCAAAGACAAGATGCACGATGGGAATCGTCGGATTTATATCTTTTGCATTACGGGCAAAATCAGTAACGGCGATCTCCGTACTGTGCGCCGTCGTGATAATCATATCAAACCGGTTCTCCTGCTGTAGCAATTTTAGCGCTTTTCTTCCGCTTGCAACACGGACAATTTCCGGGGTGTGGGTCAGGTTGAGCTGGTAATATTCTTCGCGCAAAAATTCATACATGTGCCCATCCTCTTCCAGTAAAAACAGGTTGTATTGACTGGAAACGAGCAGGATTTCACGCATTCGAAAATGCATCAAATCCTGAAAAACTTTAAATCGGTCGCCTGTTGGAAAATCGGTTTGAAAAGAATGCTTGACACGATCGTTGAGCGTGGAGAGTTTTGTTGACATAAATCATCCCGTCTTGTTAAGGTGGCTCATCCACCGGATGAAATTTTCGTACCCCTACAGACTAACACGAAAAATCCCCCTGGTATTGCAGGGGGATTCTTATTTTAACACAATTCTAATTGAAAAAACAGTCACTTTTTAAATAATCAGGATTTTAAAACACGATTAAACAATTCCCTGATCCATCATGCTATCCGCAACCTTGAGGAAACCACCGATGTTCGCACCAACAACGTAATTGCCGGCATGATCAAAACGTTCTGCCGTCTCAACACATGTCGTGTGAATATTCTTCATTATTTCCTGCAAGCGACTATCGACTTCTTCACGGGACCATGGCAAACGCATGCTGTTCTGTGACATTTCCAAACCGGAAACGGCAACACCGCCGGCATTCGCGGCTTTTCCGGGACCATAAAGAATCTTTTCCTGCAAGTAAATATTGATACCATCGATGGTCGTTGGCATGTTAGCGCCCTCGCTGACGACATAAACACCGTTGTTCATCAGATTCTGTGCATCTTTACCATTGATTTCATTCTGCGTAGCACTTGGAAACGCGCAATCTGCTTTGTGATCCCACAGAGGATTGTAATCCAACGAGGAATCAACCGGCGTGTAGGTTGCGCTGCTGTATTTTTCAGCGTATTCTTTGACACGGCCACGACGGACATTTTTCAGGTCCATCAAGTATGCGAGTTTTTCTTTGTCTATTCCTTCAGGGTCATAAATATAGCCTGAGGAATCAGAAATGGTTACCGCTTTGCCACCAAGATCAGTGACTTTTTCGATCGTATATTGTGCAACGTTGCCACTTCCGGAAACAAGGCAGGTTTTGCCTTCTAATGATTGGGCACGCGTATTCAGCATTTCTGCTGCAAAATAGACGGCACCATAACCAGTTGCTTCAGGGCGAATCAGCGATCCACCCCAATTCAGGGCTTTGCCTGTAAGCACGCCGGTAAATTCATTGCGGATTCTCTTATACTGACCGAAAAGGAATCCAATTTCACGACCGCCAACGCCGATATCGCCAGCCGGTACGTCAGTGTTTGGACCAATGTGGCGCTGCAATTCCGTCATAAAAGCCTGGCAGAAACGCATCACTTCATTGTCACTTTTTCCTTTGGGATTAAAATCTGAACCGCCTTTTCCACCGCCCATTGGCAATGTTGTGAGGCTGTTTTTGAAGACTTGTTCGAAGGCGAGGAATTTGAGAATACCGAGATTTACAGAAGGATGGAAGCGCAAACCGCCTTTGTATGGGCCAAGTGCGGAATTCATTTCGATACGAAAACCACGATTTACCTGGATATTGCCCTGATCATCTGCCCAGGGTACACGAAACATGATCACACGTTCCGGCTCAATAATGCGTTCAAAAATTTTCCCTTTGCGATACTCCGGATGACGGTCGAACACGACGCCAATTGTTTCTGCGACTTCTTCCACTGCTTGATGGAATTCAGGTTCACTGGGATTTTTTGCAACAACTTCTTCCAACAGCGATTTTATATATTCGCTCACGACAACCTCCATAGGTCTGATTTGTGTGAAATTGAATTAGCCTCCTGCAAAAGCAGGATAATTATAATTTATTAAAAAGCGATTTACGCGAAGTCATGAGTTTCTTTTATGTTGCAAAAAATGTTAGTTGCTAACATAAAAATATAGGGGACTTTCGCAACCACATTATCGACTTGAAGGGATATTTTTTCACCAGTTAAATTATCTTTCAGAAGGCCTTACCAGACATCAAAAAATGTACCAGTGGACAACAACCTAAATGCTTAAATTGAAACCAATTATATCTTTATTTTTTAAACGCCTGCATCCATAACGCCTTAGTTGTTAACCGTGGCCGGTTTTTTAATTTCCCACTTTTAAAAAATACCGGAAGACTTTCTTATTGCTGCAAAGGGAAATCCCGATTTTAATAAATTTTTTATTGAAGTTATCGGTAAAAATTGTATACTTCATCGAGCTTTTTAATAAGTTAATCAATTTAAAGAAAGGAATTCACATGGCAACTTATGAATGCCCCAAATGCGGAATGAGTGTTAATGCAACCTGTGCAAAATGCGATGCACCGCTTGTTAATGATACAATTAAAACCAATGATGGTCGTGAAGTGCAAATTTCCAAGTGCCCGAACGGCCATGGCAAGATCAAATCGCCAATGTGCTGTGGTGAGGACATGACCTGCTCGATTGGTTGATTGGCAAATAGGAATTGTCTGTAAAAACCCGGTCGAAAGCCGGGTTTTTTAGTTTGGTTTAGTCGATGGAGTGCAACCCTTTAAAGGATTGCACTCCAAGTCAGCATACCAGGCTCCAGCCTGGTATGAGCTTAAAGACTCCTGAAATATTCCATATCAAGCAGCCTCTGGTACACTTATCGCTGATTCACCAGGTTCAACTATCAGTGACAGGCAGCTCATTTCTGTATGGCTGGCATCGGTACCACAACAGCCACCAAATACACGTAATTGTGGCAATAGGCTGTTCAACTCCCGGTATCCATTGGTGAATAGACATTTATCACCTGCATCAAAGGAATCGCTGTTATTTATACTCAGCGAAGTAACCATATCCGCTTTAGCAGATACAAATGTCTCGATTTGGGGTAAATGATATAGTGCTGCTTCTTGAGCCGTCATTTGGTTGTCCGCCTGGTAGCCATCACCGCGTGGGCCAATGTTACGGCTTATCTGGATGTGTTGTTGATGATCTGCAGCTCATTTCAACTCCTTCACAAGTTTGAGAGCGTCCAGGTTAATTTGATGCAATTCTTCTTCAGAAAAGCCCAATTTGTATCCCCAGTTCCGATTGGCACGCCATGTTGACGATTCCAAAATAAAATTTCAATCTTCAAGCAATGATACTGAGTGAAATTGGATCAAGCAAAATTTCCAGTGGTGTTGGCCTGACAAACCTCCATTAAAATTGAATAAGGTAACTGTTTTCGAATTACATGTCTGTCGCAACAGACACCCTGAATGCGTGACGTTTGTCCTTACAATATGAGGAAAGAAAGGAATTGAAGTGAAGTGGTGTGAGGAAAGTGTTAGTCAATTTCCCAGTGAATCGGCGTTTCCGGGGTGTATTCACAAAACACGGCTCCTGGAGATTCTATGCCCCGTAATGCTTCCTGTGATAAAATTTGGAGTGTTCGAAACCGGGACAGATCCGTCAGATGAGACCTTCGCAGAACATGGATATTCTGGAATCATCCGTAAGGATTTGTAGTTGTAAAATGGCAAGGTAGATGTTGTAATTTGCTTGCGAGGCGTTCATACCAATAATTTATGACAGAATAGCTGGGATGCAAATACTTTTGTGTAGCGCCACAATTTGACAATAATTATAATTTATAAACGATATAAAAAGGATTTTAAAAATCGTATAGATTTTATTTTCATTTTTTTGATGCACGATTGAAATATTTTTAGATTTTATATGGTTTTTAATTCAACTGTACTTCGTTCGAAAATGATAAAAGCAGAAGATAAAATTGGTAAATCTTTGTCATAATGCTACGACGCTCAGCATTAATATCTAATTATTTTCAACGTTTTCCTGTAGTTGCAGTCAAATCGATGGAAGTATTAATAAAATAGTAAACAAAAATAATCTATTGTCATGTTGACAATACAGTTCAACGAACCAAGCAAAGGAGATTTATTTATGAAAAGACATGCATTCACAGTGCTCGTCGTAGTGGGACTTTTACTTGCAATTTCTTTCCAGGCACAGGCACAGAACAAAGTTGTCCACAAAAAAATTGACGACAACAGAGCTTCTTTAACGCTACCAATCGCCGGTAAAGAAATCTCAATCAACTATGGAACACCCGCCTGGGGTAAAACGGATCGCCTGGCGCAAGCACCGGAAGGTTTTGTATGGCGTCTCGGCATGAATGAAGCGACCGAACTCCACACGGGTATCCCACTTGCATTTGGCGAAAAAACATTGCCTGCTGGTAAATATTCGCTGGCCATGCGTCACGTTAAAGGTGACGAATGGGAGCTGCTCGTCAACAGCGAAACAGGCCAATGGGGTGGCCCGAAAGATCGGTCCAAAGATGTTGCTGTGGTGTCCATGA
>QQUM01000609.1 GCA_008501545.1 Calditrichota bacterium | reverse complement strand
AGTGTGCAGGTGAAAATAGTTGTTATAATAATGACTAAATGAAATAAATTAAAATATCGAATCATTCTCTTTTCTCTTTGAACTCCGGTAATATCCACTAGATGCAATAAAAAATGAGACAAATGAGCTTGATATATATAAATTTATTTTAGGACTCGAGAATATCCGGTAATTGGAAAGTTCGAGACTCATTAATCCGCCTATTTTTTTTATGAGAAGTGGTCGCATCCGTCCGACCTAAAACTTATACCCCAACACAAAATACACCAAATTCTGCTTCTTGCGCTCACCGACAAACACTTTATCCCCGCGGCTGAAAATAACCTCAATCGGACCGACGAGCGACAGCAGTTTGACGCCGACGCCATAGCCGGTGACATTATACGGATACAGCGTCGTTGGGCCTGTGTCGTATTGCATGTCGAAAGCCATGTTGGCGATCAGTTTAAAAAAAATGTCTTTTTTGTGCTGGTAGCGGTAATCAAAGCGCACAATGCCCATTTGTGTGCCGTAGAGCTGGTCATAATCCAAACCAATAAAAGTGTCGGGTCTGCCCATATTTAAGAATTTGTAGATCGGTACGGATCGCGTCGTGCCCCAGTAACCGAACAGTCGAGTCGTATGCCGCTGCCGTAAGGTGTGATAAATATTTGCCGAGGTCGCAAACAAGGTATAATCCAAATCCGATTGCAGTTCTTTAAAACTGCCTTCGTAAGAACTTCTGAAATCGAAGCCATTTCTCGGCAGCAACACATCATCCAGTTTATCGATGGTCATGGAAGCCTGTACTTTGCGCAATTCGTGTTTCCAGGTTGGAAACATCGCCGGATCGGAAAACGCAATGTTGGGCGTGACGTTCATGTATTCGTGCTGGTATTCGATCTCCGCATTAAAACATTTTTTAAACAGCAATCCGGCGCCAACACCGAAATGGCTTGAGCGGTCTTTGTAACTTGCAATCAGGTCGCCGGAGCCACCGTCATAAATATTGGTTGGAATATCTTTGAAACCAAACTTCAGCAAAGGATAAACCGGCATGGTGATGGTGCGGGTCGGGTAGTAGATTTTGCTGTTGTAATTTACCAGTCCGGCAAACTGCAACTCCTCTTCAAAGCGCAAACCCGGAATGAGCCAGTTCACCCCCAGAACGTTGACAACGCCGACGAGTTTATGAAAATCGTCATAGCGCAGTCCGACCCGCATTCTTTGGGATGGCAGCTCCTTAATCTCGAGATTTAATCTCACACGATTTTCACCGATCGGTTCAATCTCATACTTAATATATTCAAAATATCCCAACCCGTACATTTCCATAATGCGGCTGTTCAGCGCTTCCGTATCCAGCCTGTCACCGGGTTTTATGCCGAGCAATTGGTATATAAATTTAAAGGGCAGGGACGTGTTGCCATCGATGGAAATACCAAAAATTTGCGGCTTTTGTTTTTCTTTCACATGAATGATCAATCGAACATCATTTTTCGAAAGCGGCACGATTTCATACGATAATTTTTCGAAAAAACCAGATGCTTTCATCTCGGCAAAACGTTCCTGTAAAAACGATACATCCAGGCGATCGGTCGGCTTCATTTTTAATTGTTCATAAATAAAGCTGAATGGCAACGCTGTGTGTCCGGTGATTTTCAGGTCATGAATTTTCGGATGTTTGTATGCCAGATCAAGAACACCCGGCTCCTGCATGCGGTTCAAAAGGTATTTTTCTTTTAAATTGATGAGTTGTCCAACTTTCGCCCGGGCGGCCGTATGCCCTCTTTGAATTATTTTCCTGATCTGGTCATCATCAAAATCAGCCGGGGTAAAGGCATCCAGGTCGGGACGAATGAGGATATCTATCAATTTTTCATTTCTTCGACGCTGCTCAAGTCCGAGCAAGCCAATCGTCTGCTCCAGAACCGATAAAACGGTGTTGAGCTGCTTGCGCTTTTTCAACGGGCTTTCAACATCGACCGCAATGACGATATCCGCGCCCATTTCTTTGGCCACATTGATGGGCAAATTGTTTGAAAATCCGCCGTCAATTAGCAGGGAATCGCCGTATTCGATTGGTGTGAAAACCGTTGGAATGGCCATTGTTGCGCGCATGGCTTTGGCGAGTGAGCCACTTTTTAAAATCACCTGGTTGCCGGTTACCAGATCCACTGCCACGCAGCGGTAGGGGATTGGCAATTTATTGAAGTCGGTGACACTTTCATAGGGGAAGGTCAAGCTGGAGAACAAAAGGGAAACTTTTTGCCCATAAATAATGCCACTGGGCATGACGGGTTTTACACCATCCAGACCGAGCACGAGTTGGTATCTTCCGGTTTCCTTGCGAACGAAATAGGGGAGTTCCGTTCTGCGGGGAATGTCAGAGAAAATTTCGTTCCAGTCGGTCTTTTGCACCAGGTGTTCCAGGTCGTGTCCGTTGTAGCCGATTGAATACAGCGCCCCGGCAATGCCGCCCATGCTGGCACCGACGATATAGTCGATTGGAATTTGCAGAGAGTCCAGCATTTTCAAAGCGCCGATGTGAGCAAAACCGCGCGCACCACCGCCGGAAAGAACCAGGCCTATTTTCGGGCGATCTGTCTCTTGAGCAAGCGCATTTGACATGAGCAGTAGTGAAATGGCGAAAGCGTTTTTCCAGCCTGCACTTCTTATTTTTCGTCTGTTGCGCGTCATAAGTCTTTATCTCCTGCCTGCTTCTGCCTGAAATATAAAATTTACTTATACGCAGAAGATACAGTATTCAGATTCACAAATCAAATAAATCGTGCACCTAACCTGACCTATTCATAAACTAGTGAAAATGTGCCTGGCACTTAGTTAATTCTATAAAAATCAACTAAGTGCCAGGCACATCTGCTCCGATCCATGAATAATGCAGACTAAATCCTGAATTTAATGCTCATTATTCTTATCGGCTGCCGACTTTAATTGTGTTTTGCTGGCCAATTATTTTATATTCAGACTTGCCTCAATTTAAGTTAGGCGCAACATGCTGCCATCCAGTAGGGAACTATTCAGAAACCAGGTTGATCTAAATTCAAAAATTCATGCTAAAATCTAAATGGATTCCTCCTGAATGACATAAAACTTCTTAACTTAATGACGTTCAGACTTACCTGAAGATGAATTTTTAAGAGAATTCTTGGAGAATACTTCCATGCCCACATATCCCATGATGCAAATCGATGCTTTCACAACCGAGCCGCTTGGCGGCAATCCGTGTGCTGTTATCTTTGATTGCGATGCGATGTCAACCGAAACCATGCAGCAGGTTGCTCGAGAAATGAATTTGTCCGAAACTTCGTTTGTGATGAAATCACAATTTGCAGATTTTCGAGCACGGTATTTTACACCAGCAGAAGAAATCCCGCTCGCCGGACACCCGACAATTGCAACTTCACATGCCCTGGTTGCAAGCGGCCGGTTGCCATTTGCCGGTGGCGAATCCAGCTATATGCTCGAGCTCAATGTTGGTCCAATTTTGGTGGAAATACGTGGCGAAAGTGCAAAAACGGCCACTTTTACGATGAGTCAGAAAAAACCGGAATTTCTTCACAAATTCGAACCGGAAGAAGTGCTGGATTCATTTGGATTAAAAGAAGACCAGCTACGCGAAGATTGCCCCGTTCAGGTGGTCAGTACCGGCACGCCGCAATTGATGATTGCAGTGAAAAGCACAGATGTATTGAAAAAAATTCAGCTTGATATCCCGAGATACATTACACTCCGCACCAGCAGCAAGTTCTTCAGCACGCATATTTTCTGTACGCAGGGCATTGAGAACGGCCATACCTTTGCACGGCATTTTGTGACGCCACCTGATCTCATTGAAGACCCTTTTACCGGTTCCGCAACCGGTGGGATGGGCGCATTTATCTGGCGATATGGTTTGCTTAACCACAACGAATTCATCGCTGAGCAGGGCCACTGGATGGGACGCCCGGGCCAGGCACAGGTTGAAGTCGTCGGTACACCCAATGCAATCGAAACCGTTAAAGTTGGCGGGCCGGCTGTCACTGTGTTGCAGGGTGAATTACGGATATGACGCAGTGCAATGACAGGAAGATAGGGCGCATCGAAGAAACATCTCTAACATCCGGTTTTGTAAAATTGGGCTGTGCTCCTCATTCCACTCTTTTAAAAAAAATTCCATTCTTAATTAAATAATTTCCGCATTTTACTCCCCTTGTAAATATTTCATAGTGTTATTCGAATCTTTGGGTAGATTCAAGGGAATGATCCTACCTTTAATGCTAAATTTATCCTGCGCACATTGACACACGGATGCGATGCGTGTGTGCTCAACAAATATTTATTGAAAATCACTCTGATTAGCCTGATGATCCAAAAAATTAATCACTGCGATGTTCTTTTTTTATCGATGGTTGCTGTAACAATCGGTAAAACAAGTGCACTGCACGTTTTCAAATTAATTGGACCCAGGTTAAAAAAATGAACACATTTCGATCCGGAGACCGGTGTCATAGAATGGAATCGTTCGAATATTTTATGACCAGGGATCAAAAGGAAGAGAGAACGTGTCAGGAACCTGTTCGGGTTCACCTGTTCATCGACGTCTTCATCCTCAAGTAGGTCATTTTGGCCGGAAATGGATCGGTAAAGGAATTGAGAAAGGAGGTTGCCAGGAGAGAGAGTCAGCATCTTTACCTTTTCGTAATTCAATGTTCCATTAACATTTTTAAAATGAGGATTCTACATGAAGAAGGAACAAAAATCTAAAATTTTACTGATCTGTGCTCTGATTTTAGGATTAGTTTTGGGCACAGGAACAGCATTCGCTGCAGATGATATGGTGGATATGATCGTATCCGTCGAAAAACCGTATGCGAATGTCATTTCTCACGTGCAGAGTATTGGTGGTACGGTCAAATTCGAATACAAGAATATAAATGCTATCGCTATCAGTGTACCGCGCGGTGAGCTTGATGCTTTAAATCGTTTTGAAGGCATCTCGAATTGGTCCAAAGACCAGCAAATGAAACTGCCGGAAGTGAATAAAGGTTACAAAGAAGGTTATGGCGAAGTGCCCAGTAAAGTAGACGTTACGGGTGCAACGACTGAAGTTATAACCAAAGAAGCACTTTCCGCTCTTGCTGATTCACCTGAAGGTCTTCTGACTGATGTTGTCACAACCGGAGCAGCAGATTTCTGGAGTGCAACAGGTCATTTTGGTGAAGGCGTTATCATCGGTATTATGGATACAGGCGTCAATGAAGTATCTTCTATTGCCGGCCGTGTCCTTGGTGGTGAAAACTTCACTGGTGATGGTGTGAGCGCAAACAGCCCATCGAATGAAAATCACGGAACCAATGTAGCGACTGCTGCAGGTGCCAATGCTTACATTTATCTGCCAGATGGACATTACTGGGCTGTGGCTTTTGAAACACATATTCCAGGCTCGACAACGCCAAATTATCAGGGAAGTGGCCTTACTGCAATTCCAATGGTTGGGCCAGCACCATTCGCTGAATTTTTTGCGTTGAAAATATTTGATATTTTTGGCTTTACGTCAAATAGCATTATTTTGGCAGCATTTGATTATGCAATCGATGTAAAAACCAAGTACAATAATGGCGAGCCAGGCGGAATTAACCTGCAGGTTATCAACGGTTCTTTTGGTGGTTTGACATTGAATGCAGGAAATGATCCCTATTTTGGCGCAATGGTTACTCAATTGCAGGATGTCGGTATCGTGACCGTATTTTCAGCAGGAAACGAAGGACCATCCAGTTTGACAATTGGTGATCCTGGCGCAGGTAAAAATAACCTGACCGTCGGTGCTACATCGATTCCTGAATACGAACGTATCGCTTATGATATCATCTACGGTCCGCCAATTGGTTCCTGGTGGCGTGCAAATGATGTTCACATGGTTGCTGAATTTTCTTCACGTGGTCCAAATGCTGACGGTCGCTGCGATCCGGAGATTGTAGCACCTGGTGACTGGATTTTTATGCAAAGTCCAGGTGGATTCATCACTATTGGTAGCGGAACTTCTTTCTCATCACCAATGGTTGCCGGTGCGGCTGCCTGCTTGCTTTCCGCACATCCAGGCGCAAGCCACAATGAAGTCCGTGCGGCTCTCCTGGCTGGTGCAAATCCAAACGTTGTTGAAGATAACAGTGGTATGGAAAGCCAGGGGTATGGTTTCCTCGATGTCTATGCTGCAGAGCAGGCATGGGGCGCTGCAAATCCACCTGATGTTGGTTTAGGATCAGCAAGTGTCGCAGACAATATTAAATATGCTTGCGATAATCATATCAAACTTGTCAGCTCGAACCAGTATTATCGTGAAACCGGTTGGATGGTTCCTGGTGAACGCACTGAGTTTTTCATCGAGGTCGGTGCAAAAAATGCTGGTTACAGCATGCAAGTCGAAGTGACACCAGAGAATGCACCGGAAGATCAAAACTTACTTTTTGGTGATGATTGCGAAATCGTCGTTGAAAGCGCCTGGACTTCCCGTTCCAATCCGCTGTATTTCAATTACACGACTTCCGCAAACATTACTTTGACAGAAGACATGTTGGATTTTGGTATCATTCGTTTAACTGTGATGGGTGACTACACGAATGCCGGTCGCGTTAAAGCAAATGTTTACATTGAAGAACTGAATCAATCTCCCACAGTTTCTCCTGTTGTCTCCGGTTCTATTTCTGAAGGTTATTCACATCTGTACGGTTTTACAATTGAATCCGAAAAAACAGATGTTGACTTAGCTTTGGTTTGGGATCACGATTGGGCATCCTATCCGACAAACGATCTTGATCTCATCATTTGGGATATTACCAATGGTGGCGTTCTGTTTGACTTGGCAGCTTCTCTTGATACACCAGAGAGACTGACGCTTGCAAGTTTGCCTGCAGGTCAGTATATCGTTGAAGTCAATGGTTTCACTGTTTGGGATGATATGGAATCCTACACGCTTTACGCAGATCTGCAAGCTTTGGCCAAACTTGGACCAAAAGAAGCTGAAGAAATGCTGGCGAACCTGAAACCGACAGAAGTCAGTTTAGCACAAAACTATCCCAACCCGTTTAATCCTGAAACCAGTATTTCCTACGCATTGCCGGAAGCAGCCAATGTGACACTGCAGATTTATGATATTCGCGGTGGTTTGGTAAATACGCTTGTGAATGGTGAAATGGCTTCAGGTACACATGAAGTCCTTTGGACTGGTGACAACACAGCTGGAATGAAAGTTTCCACCGGAATGTATTTCTACGTCCTGAAAACAGGCAACAAAGTTATGAAAAAATCTATGCTCATGCTAAAATAAGCTCAGGATGACGTCACACGTTTCGTGTGAATTCTATATGGGATGATAAGCCGCTTCCACAAGGGAGCGGCTTTTCTATATGATTTAATCTTCAAACCACTTGTCTTGCACGAGCGATTTTATAATATCCAATCCGCGATGGCCGAATATTGGATGCATGTGTTCGGCTTGAATATCTGCCAGAC
>QQUM01000198.1 GCA_008501545.1 Calditrichota bacterium | reverse complement strand
TTCTCGCATGATGCGTCAAGTGGATTATCTCGAACAGGCGCTGGCTTTACTTCCGACAGACACCCGATTCCCATTTGAAGAAGGCCAACCCGATTATGCCTGGGCCGACGAACAGGCAGCGCTTGTTGTCATTAAACAAGAGGGTGTCAATTTATGGGCAACACTGCAGTGGCGCCATCCTCTGTTAAATGATGTTCGCCATGTGGATAATGCGCTGCCGAATGACAAAGTGCGTGTGCACTATTCAACACCCGATTACGACCTGGTTGCCACTACCGCCATGCAAAGTACCGATGCCATGTACAGCCTTTACACCTGGAAATTTGGCAAATACCTGGTGGCTATGAATGCCTCGCCGGAAACAAA
The DNA here is from genome assembly GCA_008501545.1 of Calditrichota bacterium. Lineage (GTDB taxonomy): Bacteria > Zhuqueibacterota > Zhuqueibacteria > Zhuqueibacterales > Geothermadaptataceae > Bioreactorimicrobium. The sequence goes on along the minus strand of QQUM01000198.1, from coordinate 7,134 downwards.
ATACGAACTGGAGCTGCCTGCAGATCGACCAGCATCAACAATGGATCTGATCAGCAAACAGGAAATCGATTTGTCGACGAATCCTATCATCCAACCGCAGAATACGCTGGTTTTAGAATGGCCGGGAGATTTTCAGGTCACTTCGATTGCTGATGATACAATCGTACCACAGGTGTACAGCCTGAAGCAGAACTATCCCAATCCTTTCAATCCAACGACAACCATTGAATATTCAATTGCTCAACCTGAGAATGTACGCATTACCCTTTTTAATGCATTGGGACAAAAGGTTAAAGTTTTGGTGGATGAACACCAATTAAGCGGGACACATAAGTTGACTATGAATGCAAATGACCTGTCCTCCAGTGTTTATTTCTATTCAATTCAGGCAGGGACGTTTACAGAAACCCGTAAATTGTTATTAATTAAATAGTATCAAAGGATACCAGCGAGTTTATTTCTATTAACAGGTTTTAAGTGTAAGACTTTCCATATCGCTATTTTAAGAAATAATCAGGAGTTTGATGAAAAAATTGCTGCTTTCTAAGCTATTCAAAATTTCTTTGTTTAAGAACTTACAAGGTGGAAATAGTTAATGAATATAATAAAAGCTATGCTGGCATGTATATTTCTGATCTCTTTCGGTTTCGCACAGGAATTAACTTTGGCAGAAAAGATGGAACTGGATGAATTGGAAAGTCAATACCCTGGTGATTTAAGATCATCAGCGCTTGACTATGCATTCTTGTCTTACAGAATTGACGAACATGCAAATCACTTAAAGGCCGATACCGCTCTAAATCACTTCATTGCATTGCAGGACAATGATCCGGAGTCGGTTACCTATGGACAGTGGGATTGGCGTTGGAAAAACAATCAGAAGGTTGTCGATTTCAATAGAGCACTGTTTATGGCGGATATGATGTTTGGCAAATTGTGGGAACAGCAAGATAAAATGTCCGTTGCAACCAGGAAAAATTTCATTACCTCCTGCGAACGTTTGTTAGAAGCCGCAGTTCGCCGCTGGGATACTGAAGTTTTCGATATTGGCCGCGATTTTGTAAACTACAGCAATATTTTCGTTCTCTACATTGAAACATTTACACGTGCCGGCGCCAGGTTTCATGACGCCCGACTGCAAAAAACAGCAGTGGGTCAATGGACTCGCTGGTATAATCATATCTCTTATTACGGAATTGATGAATTTGCCTCGCCGACTTATAACAGGGTGATATTCAAGCATCTTGCAAACATCCATGACTTTAGCAATAATGAGCGTGTGAAGAGAGAAGTGAAAGAAGTGATGGATCACATTTATTTGCTGCAATCGGTACTCACACATCCAAATTTAAAAGTACCGGTAACAGGGATTAGTCGTGATTATAGAAAATTCATCGAAAGAAGTGATGCCCGCTCTGGTGTGTTGACCAGGCCACTGCCAAAAGGTTATTCACCACCCGCTAAAGCGGTCAATCTTAATAAACACCGTTCCTATCCGTTTGAAGTTATTGGCAAAGCTGCAACGAATCCGTTTATTTTTATATCATATCAACTTAAAGACGCCGGCATGGGAAGCTTTACCGGCGGCAATTGTTATGAACAACAAATCCACTGCTTTGTGGCTGTTGGAAAAAATGAACATGAACGGGCGTCTGCTTTTTTGCAAGGGACATACGTACATGTGAATGGCTTTACTGATCAAATTAAGAATGCAACGTTATGTGTATATAACCGCCTTCCTAACTATTGGCATACGACGCAATGGAGAGGAGATATGTCAAAATACCAGGAGACTTTTGATGATTTTGGCATCGGAATTACGTCGGAGTGGAAAGAAAAATTAAACACACCGGATCAACTCGTTTTTAGTGCATATGATTATGAACTGCACATTTTTCCATTTAGAATTCAAGATGAAAAACTTGTCTCAAATCAATTGACAAGAAAACACCGCACCAGTACAAGCCCGAGCGGACGATACCACCCGAGAGAACGAGTATATGATGAATTCGTATTTCCAGAAGATGACGACTGGTTTGGCGCTTTTATAACATTTGTAAAATCCGGGGCAAAAGTAAAAAAGCCAGAAATAATCTATGCACATGAAAATGGAATTCGTTCTTTTAATACGGACTTGGGACATCAAATTCGATTATTTGTGACGGAAAACAACGAAACCAAGCAGCTTTTTAATGTTGATCCGGAGATGATTCCATTGTTAAAATTCACAGAATAGAGTAAGCAAAGAATGGACTCTGTAGCCTTGCCCCTTGTGGGCAAAAGTAAAAGGGATGAATTATGAAAATGAATAAAGTCATCACCGGTGTACGGTCTGTTGTTCTCATCGTCTTGATTTTGACCCTGCAGTTAAACGCTCAGGATGTTTTTGTTACGTCGTTTGAGACAAATACATTGGGCAGCATAAACAATCAGGATCAGTGGGAAGTGGAAAACGGCACAGCGTTGGTTACAGACTCTGAAACTCTTGTTCATTCCGGTTCACAAGGACTGAATTTTATTGCTGAAAATCAAACGCTTGTTGTTTCCAACACAAGCTTTAGTGGTTCCGAACCCGGCGTGTCCGGTGTCGTTTATGTTGATCTCTACGTAAAAATCAATTCAATGGCTGTGAAAGATTTTGCTATTAGCGGATACGACAAATTCGGCGGCAGCAGCAAACGTGCTTTTGTACTGGAATTTGATACAGCGTCCGGATCCGGCGGCATGTTTCGTATCTATGATGGTTCATCAAAACTAAATATACAGACGTATAATTTGAACGAATGGAACCGGATTAGCACCCGGGTTGATTATGATCACGAGATTTACCAGGTGATCTTTAATGGATCTGAAGCCGTAACCGCATCATTTCGTGAAAACTACACTCCAACTGCTTCGGGAACCCGGCAGGCCGGGATCAAAGAATATCATGAGATGTTGTTTAATTTGGGTTATAATGGTGCAACCGGAAGTGTGGACGCCGCAGTTGATGATATCTACGTGAGTACAACGCCCATCGCAGACATCACGTTTCCTTCCCAGAAAATTACCTACACCATTGATATTGAACAGCCCCACATTGGCAGTATATCCGTCGATCCTGACCTGGAAGAATATCCGGATAGTACGCAGGTAACTGTTACTCTCACAGTGCCCGATGGCTACAAGAATGGAGGCTGGACAGGCGACCTTTCCGGCACTGAATTGCAAAAAACATTTTTGATAACAACAAATATGCAAATAGGGGCGAGTGTCGTTGTTGACCCGGATAATCCACCGGCACAATTCACGATAACGGTAACACAACCGGATACCGGTGAAATTGCACTCTCACCCGCCGGTGGTCTTTATTATGATTATACAATAGTGACTGCCACATTGAGCGTGCCTGTTGGCTATCTCAATCAAGGATGGACCGGCGATCTATCCGGTACAGAATTGGAAAAAACATTTGTTGTACATGGGGACCTGCAAATTGGTGCGAATGTCATTTACGATACCACACCGCCAACGGTTTATACCGTGTCATCGGCATCAGAATTGAAAGCCACATGCAAGGGGACAAATTTGCAACCGGGCGACATTGTTGAGGTTGCTGATGGTCAGTATGATTCAGGCGGAATTACCGTCGAATCTTCGGGAACGGCAAACAAGCCTATTGTCATCCGTGCTCAAAATATCGGCGGCGCTGAGCTTACCGGCGAAACCTATTTTACATTTAGAAAAGCAGCGCATATTCTGTTGGAGGGATTCCACTTCACATCCGCAAAATATACCGTCGTGAAGCTTGAGGCTTGCAACAATATTCGTATTTCACGAAACACATTTCAGATCACAGAAAGTGAGGGGCAGAACGGAAAATGGGTTTATATCGGCGGCTACTGGGATGATGGTTCGCTTTTAAGCCATCACAACAGAATCGATCATAATATTTTTAGAGACAAGCATCAATTGGGAAATTTTATTACGATTGATGGTGGTAGCAATGTATCGCAGCACGATCAGATTGATCACAATTATTTTTACAACATTGGCCCACGTCATGATAATGAAATGGAAGCCATTCGAGTCGGTTGGAGCGAACTGTCTTTAACCGATGGTTTTACCGTTATTGAATACAACCTTTTTGAAGCGTGTGACGGGGATCCGGAGATAATCTCTGTGAAAAGTTGTAAAGATACAGTTCGGTATAATACAATCAAGCGCTCAATGGGAACCGTCTCTTTGAGACACGGCGATGGTTCAGTTGTTCATGATAATTTTTTTCTTGGTGATGGAAAAACTGGTACCGGCGGCGTACGCATTTATGCACGAAACCATAAAATTTATAACAATTATTTTGAGGGATTGCAAGGCCATACCTGGGACGCTGCCATCACGTTGACCAATGGCGATACCGAAACAGGTTCGCTCAGCGCCCATTGGAGAATTGACAATGTGACCATCAGCCATAATACATTGGTCAACAATTTTTCCAATATTGAAATTGGCTATGCCAAATCCGACAATACCTGGAAAAAGGAACCGAGAAATGTGACCTTGGCAAACAACCTCGTTGTTGGAAACAAAAAAGATCTGATTGCTATCAAAACAACGCCGACGAATTTTACCTGGAGCGGAAATATCATGTATCCCCAGGATGGTGTGAGTTTGGGAATGGATGCAGCGGAAAGTGAAATAGCTATTATCGATCCATTATTAGTGAATACAAATGATTTATGGCTGCTCAGTACTTCAAGTCCAGCCATTGATGCCGCGTTAAATAATTATCTCAATATCTCGGAAGATGTGCAAGGACAGGAGCGGTCTGGCATCAACGATGTTGGTGCGGACGAGTACTCCACTACTGCAATAACGAGAAGGCCATTAACACCGGAAGATGTTGGGCCGAAAGCCGGGAATCTCGTTTCTGTTGAAATGACAGAAAATGTGCCTGAGACATTAGGTGTATTTCAAAATTACCCAAATCCATTCAATCCTACCACAACTTTAGTATATGAATTGCAAAGCAGCTCGAATGTAAAGCTTGAAATTTATAATATCCTGGGGCAAAGAGTGGATTTGCTGCTGAACAAACATCAGGCAGCCGGTACACACCTGATTCAATGGCATGCCGGTAAAATGGCCTCAGGAATCTATTTCGCCGTACTGGAAACCGGTTTAGCAACTAAAACTTTGAAAATGTATCTTTTGCGATAATAATGAAAAATTTGACAGGATAACGGGATTAACAATGTTGCTCTAAAATCCAGTAAATCCTGTTATCCTGTTATCCTGTTTAAAAATCATTAAAATATTCGGAAAGAGAAATGCAGTAATCTATCTCGAATGAATAAAAGGAATTTCGTATTGCTCAAAGAATATGATACAATAAAATTTATGTCTTGGGCATTAATCAGCATAATACTATTTAGCGTTTGCACTCTGTTGGCAATTGAAAAAGAACATCCCCGAATTTATTGTAGCGATGCAGGAAAATCGGATTTTCTCAAATCTATTGAGAAAGTAGCCTGGAAAAAACAGCTCATTGAAAAAAAGAAAGCGAGGCTTGAAAAATATTTAGAACTGTGGAGGAATGATCCTGAATGGCTGGTTGCCAGGCTGCAGATGAATTGGAAAACAAAGCACAGCAAAGTGTTCCTTCGAAGCGGCAATTTTTCACATTCATCTGGTGAAGCTCCGGTTCCTACTGTTCGATTTTCCGGCACCCGAGACTGGGCAACAGACTACGCTTTGCCCAAATTAGAAGAAATTGAACCTTATTTTGATGATCCCCGGGGCATGTATTTAGAAAACAGAAACACGGGTAAAAAAGAATGGGTACATCCATCCAAAACGGGGCATGGTATTGAAGGCGTAAACCGAAGGATTATGAGCCTCATTCAGGATGCTGCTTTTTTATTTTGGCTGACCGGTGAAGAGAAGTATGCCCGGTTTGCCGAATCTGTGTTTTTTACATACATCGATGGGATGTATTACCGGGAAGCTCCGGTTGATTTGGATAATTCACGACAGCAACGTATTTCGGGTTTGTCCACATTTGAGGTCATTCATGAACAAATCGTGGTTTATCTGACAATCACTTACGATTTTCTTTATCCCTATTTTAAAGCCAACAATCGTGATCTCAGCAGAGCGGTTGCAGTCTTTCAAAAGTGGGGCGATCAGATCATTAAAAATGGCGTCCCGGATAATAATTGGAATCTCTTTCAAGCCCGCTTTCTGACTTATATTGCATTAGCTTTGGATGAAAATAAAAACTATGAAAACGGCAAGGGGCAAGAGTACTACCTGGAGCGGACTTTTAAGAAATCAGCTGAAAGACAAATTGCCATTGATGAGTCAATTTTAGAATATGATCAGCAAACCGGCATCTGGTTTGAATCCCCATCCTATTCATTGCATGTGACAACGACACTTCTCCGAATATTAACACTGCTGGATAATGCAACCAATAAAAATGAACTCGCCAATTTTCCAATTATTGAAAAAGCAGCTACAGCAGGATTTCAATATTTATTTCCCAGCGGCTACACGGTTGCGTTCGGAGACGCAAAACATAAGCCCTTTCCACCGGAAACCCTGGAACTTCTTATTGCAAACTACAGAAAATACAACCAGAAAGATAAAGAACAATTTTTCACAAGTCTCTTAAATCAACAGATTGAAAAAGGGAATTATGACAGAAAAGGAAAACGCCTTTTCCAGTCGTTTTTTTATGTGGATGAATTGGATAAACATGCTGCACCAAATGAGCATGTTTCCCTGGAAAAATTATTATGGCCAACTTTTTATGCGCCCAATGTCAGCCTGTTTATCCAAAGGATGGGAACCGGGGATGATGCCATGATGGTCTCAACAGTTGGATCATCCGGCAATCATGCGCATGTTAACGGAATTGCCATCGAGCTGTTTGCTAACGACTACGTTTTGGGGCCGGATATGGCGCAAGGACCCAGCTATTGGCATCCGGATCATCGCCAATATTATTCGCAGTTTCCGGCGCATAATACCGTCGTTGTTGATGGTATTTCAACGTATGATAGAATGCGCGGCTATCATCCCTTTACGCTGGATAATTTTTTCCCACACCCCGGCGCAGACAAAACCCGATTTGACAAAATCACATTTTCC
>QQUM01000826.1 GCA_008501545.1 Calditrichota bacterium | reverse complement strand
GGTGTTCTGCTGCGGCTTTCATGATGATTTTGCCAACCGCAGAACTGCCAGTGAAAAAAATGTGATTGAATGGCAGTTGGAGAAGTTGGATGGCAATATCTTTGTCTCCCTGAACAACTGCAATTTCGTTTTCCTGGAAAACAGCTGCGATAATCTCCGCAATAATTTTTGATGAATTGGCTGTAAATTCAGACGGTTTTACTATGGCACAGTTTCCGGCAGCAACCGCCGAAATCAATGGCACAATGGCAAGGTGTATTGGAAAATTCCAGGGGGAAATAATCAGCACAACACCTTTGGGCTCATGGCGAATTTCACTCCGGGCAGTAACAGTGAGAAGTGTTCTTGATACACGTTCCGGACGCATCCATTTGGCCAGGTGTCGAATTGTATGCCTTATTTCATGCAAACAAAGAAAAGTTTCCGTAAAATTTGTTTCCAACTCGGGCTTTCGAAAATCCGCATGCAACGCTTGCGTTATTTGTTCTTGCCGTTTTAGGATTTCCTGTTCCAGAAGACGTAATTTCAGGATGCGTTCTTCGACCGTACTTCTTGCGACTTTGGGAGCATGCTGTTTTTGCTGGTTAAACAGCGTATCCATGGATTCCATTCAATTCTCCTTCATTGGGTTTAATAAGGAATTCTGGAAGCCGGTTATTCATGGTTTACAATAGCAAGATTCACCATATAAAAGCAATTTAATTTCATCGAAAATAGATAAAACTTTGGTGAAACTATTTCCCCATATTTGCCGTAGGGTCCAGCTAAGTGAAATTTCGAAATTAAACATCAGGGCATGTTATGAAAGCTCTAAATTTTTTGATCCTAATCATCGTATTCATCTTCAACAGCATCCCACTTATCTCCCAATCACGGCATTACGATTCTCCGTTACGTGTCAAAGTTGTTAACTGGAATAAAGTCAATCCAGATCAAAAAACCAAATTAGTCAAGCACGTCAAAGACCGCTACATGGGAAAATGGGAGCGGATTTCTTTTATTGAAGGACATCAAACACTTGAAAAAGAGGACGCACTTGACAACAGTTTGCTGGTGAACAATGGAGACCTGACGATCGCCGGAAAAATAGACGGGAAAGCTGTCGTAATAAACGGTGATGTTCATGTATTGGCAACTGCCAACGTTGCAGATAACATTGTAAGCATAAACGGCAAAATCTACAGCGAATCAGGAGCAAAAATAAGTGGTGAATTAATTGAAACCGTCATTCGAAGATCAATCGCTTTGCACAAAAGAAAAACGTCTTTTTCATCGAAACGTTCTGAAAGCGCTTATTTTGCACCTGAATCGACCTACGAAAACGAGTCAATTGAATGGACAAAAAAATATAATTGGTCGAAAAGAAAACGATCAAAACGCTGGAATGTCTATTCATCCTCCCGGCAACATGAAAACTTAATCAATGAAAATCATTTCGTTTATCGCTACAATCGGGTTGATGGATTATTTTTAGGCGCAAATATCCCACCTGCACACAATTTTCGTTCACAACCCGTCAATCTCGATGTCAATGGTTTTATCGGATATGGATTTGCAGGTGAAAGATGGCGTTACCGGGGAAACCTGGAATTAGGCTTGTATGAACATGGCGGACCGATTCTGGGCGCTTCGATTTATGATTTAACCGATTCGCAGGATGAATGGATCATTCCGACGCAGGAAAATTCGCTTGCTGCCGCCCTCATCCGGGAAGACTTTCAAGATTATTACCGGCGTGAAGGATTTGGATTTTATGTCCGGGAACAGATGTTTCCCTCTCTGGAGTTCAATTTAGGCTATTACGAAGAGGACTTTTTCAGCCTTGAACGTAACACAAACTGGTCACTTTTCGGAGGAGATAAACGATTTCGTCACAATCCGGACATCGATGAAGGACTGATGAAAATTTACAAAGCGAAAATCAGTTTGGATACAAGGGATGACAAGGACAGCCCATTCTCCGGTTGGTTTATCACTGCTTCTGGCATGTGGAACAAATCACACGATGAGAGCGCCTATGACTATGACCGATTTATTCTCGATCTGCGCCGGTATATTCCGCTGCGCTATGGCGAAAATTTCGATATTCGTCTTAGAGTAGGGACAGGGCGCGGCTACATGCCACGACAACATTTATTTTACCTGGGTGGCATCTCCACACTTCGTGGCTTTGAGTACAAAGATTTTGCGGGTGATCGCCTTGTTCTTGCCAATATAGAATATCGTTTTGGTAATCACTCCAGAAGATTTCGTGGCGATAGCATCCTTGATCCGTTTAATTTTATCCTGTTTTTTGATACAGGAAGAGCCTGGTTCGCAGATTCTAATGATAAATACAATCAAGGTTTTAAGCAGTTAAGTTGGGATTTAATGCACTCGAATATCGGAATCGCACTTACAGACGATGAAGGTCGTGTTCGACTGAATATTGCAAAAAGTGTTGATGCCGGTCCATCCGATCTGATTGTTACTTTTCGAATCAATCGTGCATTTTGAGTAATTCAGTGAGCGTCATACAAACGTAATTGTATTGAAGGATATATGAAAAAGATGAAGATGCGACGAATAGCACTTTTTCTGCCGTTTCTACTCGTGAGTAGCAGTTTGCTTATGGGACAGGAAGAGATTATTCGAAAACGCCATAATTATGAGTTCACACCCGGTGAGAATCTGGAGCTTGAATTAGAGATAGACGCCGCTGAAGTCACCCTGTCACCTAATCCACATGAATCTGAGCTATCTGTCTACTTGGAATTCAGCGAAACAGCGTTCGACTATGATATTGATTTCGATGAGCACAATCACAATATCTCGGTGAATTTTGAGAAAAAGCACTGGATGAATGATGATGACGGTGAATATAAAACAGAAATAGAAGTTTTGCTGCCACGCACTGTTTTACTAGACCTCGATTGCCGTATCAAAGCTGGGGAGATCGATATGGAACTTGGCGATCTTTCACTCAAGCGTTTCGCGCTGCGAACTTGGGCCGGTGAGGTAATGATCAGTTTTGACCAGGCGAATCGAGTGTCAATGCGATCTCTGTCGCTCAATACAAAAGTGGGTGAAACACGGCTTAAGAAACTGGGGAATGCGCGTTTTCGACATGCTGAAATCAATAATGGAATAGGGCAACTGGACGTTGACTTTTCCGGATTGGTCGAGGAAGCGACGGCAGATGTCGACCTCGATATTGGCGCAACTGATATATTTATTCCGGAGGAAGTCGGTGTAAAATTGAGCGTGCATAAATTTCTATTCTTATCGCAGGTGAATATTCCCCATCAGCTTCGCAAGCGTGGCTCCTATTATGTAAGTGATAACTATCAAGATGATGAGAAATCAGTCCTGCTAAAGGTCAAACCCGGCATCGGTGATTTGAGAATTTCCTACCATTAAAAGTTTCAGAACTTCCGCTCTATTTCCTTAAGGGCTCGAGAGGGCACTTTCATGCAACTCTTTCTTATATCCCCATTATTTTCTTCTGATTACTGTAAATGTTGAATCTGCATCAAGAATTTGTATATCCGAAAAGTGCGACCAACAAAGGATGAATTTGAAACTAAAACGGCGAAAAATAAATTTCGCCGTTCCAGGAGAGGAGGGAGGAGTTTATGTAAAGATGTTGCTTGTTGTCATTCTCAACGAGAATTCGATGTACTTTTTTACAATAAACATACCAAACTTTCGATCCTTGAATAAAATGAAACTTCGGCCTTAACGCATGTTTCAAATCGTAAAAATGAATTGCATACCGAGTATCATAATGGTACTTTCTGTTTCAAAATCGTACATACATCGTCTGGCCATACGAATCTTCTTTCATTCGTATAGCCTGTGACAATTCCCTGTATCATGGAAACTGGAAGACGTTATGCCCGTTTCAACTCTTGTGTGGCTGGGTGATAAAATTAAAATTATCGATCAGACGGAACTGCCATTAAAATTGAAATATTTGGAAATATCTGATATCCCCACCCTGAAAGAAGCAATAATCAAATTACGGATTCGCGGTGCTCCGGCCATCGGTATTGTAGCAGCATTTGGTGTTTGTATAGGCATAAAACATATTGCGAAGGACGCTTCGAAAGATGTTCTCTTTGCAGCGCTCAAAACAACCATAAGCGAACTAAAGCAAACACGCCCCACCGCTGTAAATCTAGCCTGGGCCTTAGATGCAATGTTTAATACAGCGGAAGCGAACCGGCAACGCTCCACACAAACCATAAAAGAAATACTCATCACAAAAGCATTGCAAATGTACGAAGAAGATCGTGCTGATAATCGTCGTCTCGCAAAATTTGGTGCAGGCCTTATTCCCAATAATGCACAAATAATAACCCATTGCAATACCGGAGCTTTGGCCACGGTCGATTTTGGTACCGCTTTAGGTTCAATATTTCATGCGCACGCAGAGGGGAAGAAACTGCATGTCTGGGTTGATGAAACCAGACCACTGCTCCAGGGTGCACGCTTAAATATGTGGGAACTCCAGAACGAAGGCGTGGATTGTACACTAATCTGTGATAATACGGCCGCTTTCGTCATGCAAAAATTTAAAATTGACTTGTGTATTGTCGGTGCCGATCGAATCGCTGCCAATGGTGATACCGCAAATAAAATCGGCACATATTCCCTGGCCGTACTTTCAAAACATCATAACATTCCATTTTATATAGCGGCACCCGTAAGTACATTCGATTTCGCATTGGAGCATGGAGAACAAATCCCGATTGAGGAAAGAGGGGCAGATGAGGTGATTCAGGGATTCGGTAAAAGAATTGCGCCGAAGAATAGCCGTGTGTACAGCCCGGCATTTGATATGACGTCAAGCAGTTTGATCACGGCCTTTGTAACGGACCGCGGCATTATAAATCCACCTTTCGAACAAACGATCCCGAATATCTTATGCTGAATTTGTTTACACTCGGATGGAGCGCATGTTATCAGTGAACTTCATAAACCGTTCCACGGTTGTTTCTCAGCCATACTTGACTTGCAAGGCACGCTGTTGAACTTAAAAAACCCTTGCTTGTTAGTATGAATTCGGATATATTTGCAGCGATTTTAACGATTATTATACGTTGAACGCAATAATACTTAAACTTATTAAATTTTAAGGAGAGAGGGATGGTTAAAAACATCTATTCTGTTCTCGGGATTTTGATTCTGATGGCGGCATTTTTAATTGGTTGCCAGCCAAAAGAAATCACCTCCGCGAAAGTCTATAAACAACAAAATGATTGGGACAATGCAATTGTCCAACTGGAAAATGCAGTCAAACTCTATCCAACCAATGCCGAAGCCCACTTTCTTCTCGGTGAAGCTTATGGTGAGAAAAAACGTTGGACTGATATGAGCAAGGAATTCGATGAGAGTCTGAAAATAAGCTCGGCGCATGAAACGGATATTAAATATTATCGTGACAAGTATTGGGTTGAAAATTTTAACAAAGGTGTTGAGCTCTTCAACAAAGATGAGCTGGAAAAGTCTGCCGAGCATTTAAATACAGCGATTATTATCGATCCATCGCGCGCAGAATCCTATCGCAACCTTGCTGTAACAAATGTACGTCTCGATAAAATGGACGAAGCAATCAAAGCTTACCAGCAGGCGATTGCTGCCGATGAAAGCCATATTGAAACAATAAACAATATGGGCCTCACCTATTTTCAAATGAACAAATTTGAAGACGCAATTGAAACGTTTAAAAAAGTCCTGGCTGTCGATGCGGCAAATGAGAAAGCTATTTCTACCGTTGCCTTTGCGTATGATAGACTTGGCCAAACTGATAAAGCAATTGCTGCCTATGAGGATGCGCTGAAAAACGATCCAGACAATGCTGATTTGCTCTTTAATTATGCACGTCTGTTTTATCAAAAAGAAGACTACAACAAGGCCATCTCTATTCTGGAAAAAGTTGTAGAGAACAATCCGGATGATTATGAATCACTTCTCAGCGTGGGTGATTCCTATCTTCGTATTGCGGAAAGTTTTAAGACTGATGCCAATAAAATAGATTCAGATGGTGGCAGCGTGACCAAGATTGAAGAATTGCGTGGCCTTGCTAAAGAATCTTATGAAAAAGCGATTAAATATCTCGAACACGCATTTGGTATTAAAGATGACGTTCCAACAATCTGGCACAATCTCGGTGTTGCCTACATAAACGCCGGACGCGTGGAAGAAGGAACGAAAGCCTTTGAAAAAGCCGAAGCTTTGAAAAAGCAGTAAATAAAAATGAATCTCAAAAAAAAAGCCCTGTATATCAGGGCTTTTTTTATTGGGAACGACGCATGTTCACCGGGATTTTTTCTGTTGGATCTATTTAGCTAACTTTTCGTTCACTTTGTATCTTCTTTCCATGGCATCCTGCCGCGCTTTATTTTTGTTATAGACTTTCATAGCTGTCGGTCGCTGTACGTCGGTGTTGTCTTCATGCCGTCGATAGCGGTATAAAACATCATGAACGCGGTCCACGTCGTATTTTTCTGATATTTTTAATACCATGTCGTAATCCTCGCCGAAATTGCCAAATTCGTCTACATTGTAAAGCCCAAATTCATGCAGTACCTTTTTGTGGAAAAATCGCAGCGCACCAGCGCCATCGACGCGGAGTATGTTGTTGCGGTTGTACTCAAGGTGTTTTATGATACCCATCCCCGGGATTGGAACACTATCGATGTCAATCAGATCATAGTAACTTATTGCAAGACCGCATTGGGGGTGGCTTTCCATATAGTTCACCATCGTCTCCAACGTATGCGGAACATACTCATCGTCGGAATCGAGTTGGGCAATATATTTTCCTCGCGCTTCATTAATTCCGCGGTTCAGAGCTTCAGCGATACATGTGCCATCGTGCTGAATTAACCGTACACGTGAATCAGAAATTGAGTGAACTTCTTCTTGCGTGCCGTCTGTTGAACCATTGTCAACGATGAGAATTTCAAAATCATCAAAAGTCCCATCCAGTACACGCTGAACGGTGTTCTTTATGAATCGTTTACGATTTAATATCGGGATAACGATTGAAACAGCACAGGCAAATTTTTCACCAGCATCATAGGTTACTTCTGTATTAGGATGCGACAGGTAGCAACCTGCTCGTTTGAGAAATTCTATAAAGACCTGTTCAAATTCACGCTCCATCTCCTGTGAATAAAAAAGGTAACTAAAACCGCCTTTGTCACCTTCGCCGGGCGCGTGCAATTTACTGAGAGCAGGGTCCGACTCGACAACTTCCCGAATAATACTTTTGTAAAGGGATTTATCCAAATGCTTTACATTTATTTTGTGTTGAACGCGTAACCGGAAATCATATTCTTCCGCATGAAAAAGGTGTTCATCAAATCCTCCGTTTTCCTTCAGAACCTTAATATTATAGATTCTAAAAAATCCTAAAGAAAAGCGTTCATCGATGTTGTTTTTAAAGGGCCAGAGCTTAACAAGTTTTTCAGCATTTTTTGCATCTTTGTTTATGTAATCGCTGTAAAGAATACCCGTTTGACCGTTTGCCATGAGATCGGAAACGGCTTGCCAATGGT
>QQUM01000140.1 GCA_008501545.1 Calditrichota bacterium | reverse complement strand
AGTGGTTCATCATCCACAATCATGATTTTTTTTTGAGTGCGTGCTTCTGCCACAGGTGTCCAATCCTCGTTTTTTCAAGCCAGTTCTATTCAATTTCAGGTAGGCTATTTTAGCAGAATCAAGCAAAGAAACAAGACAAATTAAGCTCTTTGCAAAACCTTCACGTGTGTTTAACGGGATGCTTTAATTTTACACCTGCGAGCTCTCTGTTTTTATTTTAAATAGAATATTTTGATTGCAATTAATTGTGTAATACTCGAGACAATTTTAAAATTAATGTTGACAATGAAATTGCATTTTTTATATTATTAGCTCTTCAAAATCGCCGTGAGCACATTCAGATTCCCGAGTAGCTCAGCTGGCAGAGCAAGTGGCTGTTAACCACTGGGTCGTAGGTTCAAGTCCTACCTCGGGAGCAAGACAGGACGAAGGTCAGTATTTTCTTGAATACTGGCCTTTTTTATTTAGTGTTCTTTGTTCGTAAATACAAAAACATCAAAAAGTCCTTTGTAGGTGGGAATGAGCTTGCCATTCGCTAGAACGAGTTCTAGAATACAAAATCCAATATCCTGCGCTTTTCACTCATCTCTTGTTTTGATAAATCGAATTGCCCTTTGTGAAAATCCGAGATTTACTCTATCTTGATATGTAAATATTAATATAATTTTTGTGTATTAAATACTGCTAAGAAGTCTACATTCACATTCACATTCCACCTTAAATATGGATAACTCTGAGCGTATAATTTTCAAATTGGGTATTTCTGTATTGTAATGATTGATCATTTTTGTTATTCTTGCAAATATTCCTCAGGAGTAGAGACCTTGAATAACTATTCAATAAAACCATTTTACTTTTTTTTAATTATAAGCTTTTTAGGATTTTGTGGCTGCGATAAAAAACTCCTAATAAAAGACGACTCCCATCCTCACTACAGCATCGGCTTCTCCCAATGTACCAGCGGCGATCTCTGGCGTCAGATTATGAACAGAGAGATGGCCCGCGAGGCATCACTCTTCCCAGAAATAACGCTAACCATCAAAGACGGGCAGCAAAACAACCAAAAGCAAATCGCAGATATCCAACAATTAATCGAACAGAGAGTCGATCTGCTCATCGTTTCTCCAAATGAAGCAGCACCCATCACACCAGTTGTTGAACAAGCACACAGGTCAGGAATTCCTGTCGTTCTTATCGATCGAAAAATTTCATCTGCTGCCTACACCGCTTATATTGGTGGTGACAATGTTGCAATAGGTCGAGAAGCTGGAAACCATATTCAGCGCCTGCTAAAAGGTAAAGGGAAAATTTTGGAAATATGGGGATTGAAAGGATCATCACCAGCAGTAGAGAGACATAAGGGATTTGCAGAAATCATTGAAAGCAGCCTGGGCATTAAAATAATTGATGGCGGTGATGGTCAATGGTTAAGTGAAGTAAGCGAACAACTTGCTGAACAAGCATTTGCCAAACATTCTGATATCGACCTGGTCTATGCGCATAACGATGTAATGGCGTTTGGTGCAAAAAAGGTTGCCCAGCGCAAAGGTATCGAAAAACAGATACGCTTTATTGGCATTGATGCCCTTCCGACTGAGGATGGTGGAATTCAAATGGTTTTGGATGGCGTCCTTGATGCGACCCTTCTTTACCCAACAGGTGGGGAAGTGGCAATCCAAACAGCAATGAAAATTTTGAAGAATGAACCGTTTGATCGGGAAATCACCCTGGAAACTGTGCTTGTTGATACAACGAATGCACGCGTGCTTAAATTACAGACTGACCAAATTCTCAATCAGCAAGATAAAATCGAGGCGCAACAAGAAATTTTAGATCAACAGCTACTAAAATACGAAACACAGCAAGAACGGTTTATTATTACATTAGTTGGATTTGGTGTCGTCCTGATTGTTGTGTTTTTTATTGTGCGGGCATATTGGCTGATAAAAAAAATAAACATAGAATTAGCTGAAAAAAATGAAGCCATAAATCAGCAAAAGGAAGAGCTCTCATTACAACGTGATCAACTTGTGGAAATGCACCAGAAAGTTAAGGAGGTCAATGACCTGAAAATTCAGTTTTTCACCAACATTTCCCACGAGTTCCGCACGCCACTGACCCTGATTTTAGGCACACTCGATCAACTCAAACAATCCAATAAGGGCAATGGCGGATCACATAAGAAGATGCGTTTGATGCAGCGCAACGCTGAACGGTTGCTGCGTTTGATCAACCAACTCATGGATTTTCGAAAATTGGATGAGGGAAAAATGCTGTTGAAAGCATGCAAGCACGATATCGTCTCTTTTATTGAAGATATCTGCCAGGCTTTCGATGTGATGGCAGAGCTAAAGCAAATTGCTCTCACATTCAATTATCAAAATGAAAAAATTGACGTCTGGTTTGAAGATGAAAAAATTGATAAAGTCATCTTCAACCTGCTTTCCAACGCATTTAAATTTACTCCTGAAGGCGGCTGCATTGCTGTTACAGTGCGTTGCACTATGAACACTGACATTGAAACCCAAACACAGGAATTTGTCGAAATTGCTGTTCGTGACAATGGCATTGGCATTCCAAAGGATAAACTACAGAAAATATTTGAACCATTTTATGAAGTAGAGCACGAAGGCCGCAATCGTTACAGAGGCACAGGTATTGGCCTGGCTCTCAGTAAAGGATTGGTTGAACTGCACCATGGCGAGATTTCAGTTGAGAACTGTGAAGATGGTGGAAGCTGTTTCATAGTGCAATTGCCACTGGGAAATAGCCATTTAAGCGCTGCTGAAATGACTGAGGATGAAATTATTAATTTGTTCCATCCGCAGGTATCTGGACCGCAAACCATTGTTGCATCGGAGAACCCAAACAAGTTGAATGCGGTTAGCAAAACCAATGCTACAACAGAAAAAGATGCCCCGCTTTTACTGGTCATCGATGATAATCCCGATATTATTGAGTTTATAAAAAGCTGTTTTGAAGGAGTATACCGCATTGCAGAAGCAGCCGATGGCAAGGCAGGCTATGCGCAGGCGATCTCTCACATGCCCGATCTCATCATCAGTGATGTGATGATGCCGGAAATGGACGGTATTGAATTTTGTGAAAAAATTAAAGGAGATTTACGAACCAGCCACATTCCAGTTATCCTTCTCACAGCAAAATCTTCCGAAGAGAATGTTATGGAGGGATTTGAAACTGGGGCTGATTATTATATCACAAAACCATTCAGCGAAAAACTGCTGCAAGTACGTGTGCGCAATCTGCTGCAGTCTCGTGCCAAACTAAAAGAATATTTTTCTCAGAATCTGGAGTTTTATTCAGACGATAAATCAATTCAATCGATCGATAAAAAATTCATAGACAGGGTGATTGAAACAATCGACAATAATTTACACAATTCTGAATTAAACGTAGACAGTCTGGGAAAAGAACTTGGTTTAACACGTGTGCATCTTTATAGAAAAATTAAAAACCTCACCGGCCATACCCCCAGTGAATTTATCCGGCTGGTCAAATTAAAAAAAGCGACAGAGATAATGCGCAACACTGAACTCTCAGTGGCAGAAATTGCTTTTAAAGTCGGATTTGAAACACCTTCCTATTTTACCAAATGTTTCCGCGAACATTATAAGCAAACCCCAAGCGAATATATTTCTCAAAAAATGTAACATCTGTTCTACGATTGGTAACATATGTTATTTGAGAAATCCTCCTTTGTCTATATTTTTTTGCGGCAAAATTAAGAGTCCCAAATCCAACACTTCTTGCACAACAACGGAACTCATCCAAATTCATCACTTTATTAAGGAGGTTGTTTTATGACAAAGTCTTTATTACCGAAAAGCTTGCTTTCTGCTTTGCTTGTCTTGATTTTTAGCGCAAGCTTATATGGCCAGGAAGTTGAACCTATCGGCGGGCCTTACGCTGCGGATTCAGCCACAGTTGTTTTGCTGCATTTCGATGACAGCTATGTTAATGAATCAGACCTTGCCGAGGATGCGACGCCCCACGGCGCCAGCCAGTTTTTTGCTGTGAGCGCTCTTACTGGGCTAAATCAATCGCTCTATTTACAAAATGATGCGGCGACCGACTCATCATTTTTAACCATTGCCGACAACGACAACCTCGATCTCGCCGACGATTGGACAATGGAAGCCTGGTTTAATGTGCAGACCTTTGGCACTGACAACTCTGATCATCGTTTTGCTCCCGTAATTTTCTGGAAGCCCGGAGTACCTACTTTCGATCAGGGTAATTATTTTATGGAAATGTTTGGTGACGTACGCTGGCTTTCCACCGGTTATTCAGTAAGCGGCCATGGTTGGCCTTCTGTCCAATCACCAATAAACACGATATCGCCACAGACCTGGTATCATGGCACAATGATCCGCGACACAAAATACCACGTTGTTGTGCAAATGGTCCACGATTCCGATCTCAATTTACTTTGGTCGGGTTGGTTTGAATATGATCCGGTAAACCAGGCACAACCCAATATTACAGACCTTGACTTCCACATTGGAACCAACGGTAGCAGCAATGTGCAGCCTTCCTTTTTTGATGGTTTTATGGATGAAATTCGCATCAGTAATGTCGTGCGTAATTTCGCTGTTCCTCCAGTCATCGTTGAAATCGCTGGTGTTCCGAATCAGACATCCGATGCTGCGGAATATCCTCCTGTATATGCAACCGTTGGTAAAGTTGGTGGCAGCGATATCACATCCGTACAATTAAATTACAGCCCGGGTGGTGCCGACTGGTTTGCGGTTGATATGACAGTGGATTCCGGGGATCGATACATGGGCAGCGTTCCGCTCGTCGATCCTGCAACCATCGTTTATTATTATATCTCTGCTGAAAACGCAGATGGCCAGCGCAGCACTTTCCCAATCCGTGCGGAAGATGCCGAAGCTCCGGTTTATCTGACATTTGCTGTCGAACAGCCAGTGACACAAACGCTCGGCCTCGAATTCGAAGAAGGCACCGGCGCACCGGTTGACAGCTCGAGCTACGGCCACCTGGTTAACACAGGCGGTTTCCCAACGCAAACTGACACATCCGCTGCAGTTGGCATGTATTCCATGGATTTCCACGCTGACAGCCGCGACATTCTCGAAATCAGCACCCCGCTCATCGGCGCATCCGAAGAGTTCACCCTCGATTTCTGGATGAATCCCACTGATCTCGATCATTTCTGGGGTTTTGTTGTTAATAAACCGGCCATCAACATCGGCTGGTGGGGTGAGAATACATTTGAAATTATCTGGGGCGCCTGGGATGATCCGGGTCATAAACTCACCGCAGGAAAATGGTCTGAAGGCGAACAAACGCGCATTACTTTGGATCACTCTCTGGAGCTTGGAAAATGGTATCGCGTGATTTATGAAATCCGTAATGCACCGGAAGGTGATAATTTTAAATATTATCTGATGTTCCAGCTCAATGATGAAAATGATCAGAAAATCATATCGGATTTTGCGGGCTTCAATATTCCCCCGGCGAAAACCATTCATCCAATGCGCGTAGGCGAGGCTGCAGGACGTGGTGTGTTTTATAACGGTAAAATCGATGCGATGCGCACTTATAACTATGCCACCAAAGCTGTTAGCGTTGACGCTCCACCAAATTTAGCTATTCCTGCCCCAGTTGCCAACCAGGATGAAAGCGCGGCCAGCTACACCGTGAACGCCACTGTTGGCCAGGGCCTCGGTGCACCGGTCTCCGCTGTGAAGCTGTATTACAATGCAGGTGGCGATTGGATGGAAGCAGATATGGCCGATAATGGCGACGGTACATTTTCCGCCGACGTGGCCAAGCAAGATGCACACACTGTTGTTTATTACTATGTCACCGCTGAAAATTCCGATGGCTTTAAAGCGGTATTCCCTGAAGAAGCTGAACATGCAGAAAATCCACACTACCTCTCATTTGCAGTAGAAGTGCCAAACGAAGTGACGGTTGCTTTGAGTTTTGAAGAGGGCGAAGGCGTTCCCGCTGACGGCTCCATGTATCAAAACTGGGTGAATGCTATTGGCGCGCCAACCTACTCAACCGACGCTATCGACGGAACCTACTCTATGGATTTCAACGGCGCTTCTGATTACCTCGAAGTGCAAACTCCACTTGCAGGAACATCAGAAGAGTTCACTGTTGAATTCTGGATGAATCCAAGAACCATGGATAAATTTTGGAGCTTTGTGGTTGCCAAGCCGGCGCTGCGCATTCCTTTCTGGGGTGAAAACACGTTTGAAGTTATTTATGGCGCATTTGATGATCCAAACTGGAAACTCACTGCTGGTGTCTGGACGCCTGAAGAAGGCGGCACCCGCATCACATTGCCGACTTTGATTGAAATGGATAAATGGTATCGTGTGATTTTTGAAGTGTCCGCAACGCCAGACAGCAGCTTTAACTACATGGCTGTTTTTGATCTGCGCGATGCAAATAACGAGCAGCTTTCCAGCGCGTATGCTGGTTTCAATGTGGCTCCTGCTTTTACGGGCACACCATTGAACATCGGCAAGGCGGGCGGACCTGACGGTTGGCCTGACTGGTATGACGGCAAGATAGATCGTCTCCGTGTGTACAACTACGCTGCCAAAGAAGCAGTAGTGGGCGTAAACGCCGATGAAGCGCAAAATGCATTGCCTGCAACATTCTCACTTTCGCAGAATTATCCGAATCCGTTTAACCCGACAACCGAAATTCAATACGCATTGCCGCGCCAATCCAAAGTGACATTGGTTATATACGACATGCTCGGTCGCCAGGTGAAAACGCTGGTTGATGCCAAGATGAATGCCGGCAATCACATTGTTCGCTGGAATGGAACCGACCGTTACGGACGAATTCTCGCAAGCGGCATGTATTTCTACCAGATCAAAGCCGACAATGAGTTTGTTAAAACGAACAAGATGATCTTGATGAAGTAAAGGAATACTCAATAATCAACACTCAACATTCAATTTTCAATTATTTTGACATTGAAAATTGAATGTTGATTATTGAGTGTTAAATGTTGATTACGCTAACAGGATTACATAAAACAAAATCTGAGTATATTTTAAAATGAGAATCCAAACAAAATTTCTCAAAACTTACGTGATAATTTTATTTCTCCTGCATCCTCTCGCATGCGATACAGGTGTTGAGCTTTCACAAGATCCGGGCATATTGCGGGTTGTTCTACAAGCTGATTCTACAGAATCTTCCATCACGATTGCCAACAAAACGTATTCAGTTGAAGAAGGCGATCGCTATGGCATCAAAGTTTTCCAGGGGAAAGTTTATCAGGATAGTACCTTTTATGTTCTCTATAAAAATCCATCTACCTATGTGCAGGAAGATCAGATTTTAAATATTATTGAAGCAGATGGTGAGGCGTACAAATCGCTCATTCTTTTCGAATCCAGAGTTCCGGCTGGCACATACGATAAAGTACAATTCGGGTTGACGGCAACCGAAGTTCAGCTTGGAAATTTAATTATTCCCATATTGTTGCCCGATGGCGAAAGTCCGCTTATCGATTTACATGAATCGTTTGTAATTTT
>QQUM01000407.1 GCA_008501545.1 Calditrichota bacterium | reverse complement strand
AGAATTTCAGCCAAAGACTTGTCCTTTCAGGAAATCGTTTCTTCTGTTCACAGATTTATCTTCTTCCCCCGGTTCAGGCCAGGATTACTGATTTATTGAAATATGAAACGGGGCAGATAAATCGCACGCACTTTGCCTTTTTTCAAAATGTCATTACACCCCGCTTTAATTTCTTCCTTGATCGATGCACGTGCTTCCGCGCCATCCAGTTCGATGATTGTTTTGCTTATGAGCACGTTCACCAGTGCATCACGAAGCTGCACATTTTTATCGGTAATTTCTGCTTCAAGCTCGGCATTTGTATATTCCAGCACGATGGTTGCATTTAAAAAACGCGACCCGGCTGTCCCTGCAGGATTGACAATGACATCGCCGAATTCGTAGAGAAGTCCCGGCGTGTCATCATCTTCTTCAACCTGCTCTTCCGAATCAGAAACTGCTTTCGTCGGTTGGGCAAAACTGGAAATGAGAAACCAGGCCAGCACAGCCTGCACGATCATCAGTGGTAATCCGATCATCAGTATCATTTTTAGCGTATTGCCGCCGGAATTCTGTTTACTTTCCTTCTCTTCTACCGGATTTTCTTCTTCCGGTTTTTTCTTCGCCATGAAAAACTCCCTTGGGTGGCTTTATTGTCGTTTCGGTGTCGGTGTTATGAATTTCGGGTTCGAGGCCGGGACATCATCCGTTGTTTTTGCCCTTGAAACCGGTTTATACAGGTCGACCAATTCAAGATAGATTTCGACGCGCCTGTTCTTTGCACGGTTTGCGGCTGAATCGTTTACCACAAGTGGCCGGGTATCTGAAAATCCGCTGCAAGCCAGTTTCGTTCGTTCGATGCCCAGGTTTTCAAAATAGTGCAACACATTCAACGCCCGGCTGCTGGACAGCTCCCAATTTGACGGGAATTGGCGCGTCTGAATCGGTACATTATCCGTATGCCCTTCGATGCGCAACACACCGTTCGCAGCAATATTCATTTCAGCGATCTTGCGCAGTAGCGGCAGGATTTGCCGTTTGAGATTGCTTTTTCCCGATTCAAAAAGCAGCTCATCCTGCAAGGTAAATCGAATCGAATTTTTGCTCGATTGCACTTTTGCAAAATCTTTCAATCCCTGCTCGGAGATTGTTTCTTTCATCTCCTGCAATTTCTCCCAGATCATCGATAATTTGCGGAACTGCAGCGGTGTTGTCGGTTGCGCATCCAAATGGACGATAGCACGTTTTGAACTCAGGATTCCCAGAGCGCCCCTGAGGGATCCCATTGCTTTGTTAAACTCCACCTGCTGCATGGAAGAAAACGAGACGATGAGCACAAAAAAGCACAAAAGCAGTGACATCAGGTCTGCAAATGTGGCCAACCAAGCAGGCAAGCCATCAGGACATTTATGATTTTCTTCCATGGTTATTCTTCCTCATTGCGAACATCCGAGCGCATTTGCGGCGCGATGAATGAAATGAGTTTTTGTTCCACAATTCGAGGATTGTCGCCGCTTTGCATGGCTAAAATGCCTTCCATCATCAAGGTGCGCACTAAAACTTCCTCGCCCGAGCGCATTTGCAGTTTTGACGCCATTGGATTGAAGAAAACGTTGGCGAGCACAGCGCCATAAAAAGTCGTCAACAATGCAATAGCCATTGAAGGCCCGATCGTCGACGGATCTTCCATGGAACCAAGCATCAACACGAGGCCGATGAGCGTGCCAATCATGCCAAAAGCAGGCGCCATCGTGCCCATGCTGGTTAAGATACTTGAGCCCAAATCATGACGTGACTTTAACGATCTTATTTCTGTTGTTAAAATATTGCGAATTGCGTCCGGCTCTGTGCCATCGATCGATAACTGCAATCCTTGTTTTAAAAATTCATCATCCACATTGGCCATTTCCTTTTCGAGAAAGAGAATGCCTTCACGCCGTGCCATATCGGCAAAATGGACAAGTTGTTTGATCGTATCGCCGGGAGGCGCCAGAGGATATAAGAAAGTCTTCTTCACAACACCGATAACGGCCGTTACTTGCTTGAGAGAAAAACTAATGAGCGTCGAGGCGACCGTCCCGCCGACAACCACAAATATTGAACCCACATCAATAAATGATGACAGCGGGCCGCCGGCCATAATCGAACCAACAACAGCGGCCATTCCTAATACAATTCCGATAACGGTGGCAATATCCATCTGCCTTTACCTCAGTTTTTAAAAGAAAGATCGTCCAGATCTTCCCCAAAATTTGTCACATTGAGGCGTTTTTTATAACGAAAAATCTTCTGCACTACGTCCTGCACAGACTCGCGCACAACGTATTTGGATTTTGTCGTTAAAGTGACGATCGTATCCGGCGTCGCCTCAATTGTTTCAACCAACTCTGCGTTGATGTGAAATTTCGTTCCATTAAATCGTGTTACTTCGATCACATTTGGCCTCGTTTCAATCGATCAGGGGACGCCGCTGATCGACCACTATTTGTGGTGTGAACGTTCAAACATTCCCACGTTCAAACGTTCACAAGCCTATTCATTACCGTTTCAAGTTCACCAGTTCTGTAAGCATTTCATCGCTGGTGGTGATTACCCGGCTGTTTGCCTGAAAACCCCGCTGTGCGATGATCATATTGGTGAATTCCTGCGCCAGATCAACATTGGACATTTCCAGGTTTCCCGGAGCAATTTCCGATCGAATAGACTCACCTGCCATACCAATGATCGGGTCACCGGAGTTGCCCGTGGTGTTGTAGGCATTGTCACCGACACGCTCCAAACCGGACGGATTATTAAAGGTTGCCATCACCAGGCGCGCCAGCGTTTGTGTGACGCCATTGGTGAAACTGCCGGTAATTTTTCCGGTTCGATCGATGGAAATGTTGTTGAGGTCGCCATTGCCGTAGCCGTTCTGCCCACTGGCAAGCGCGGTTGAAGCACTGGCAAACTGGGTTAATCCTTCAAAGCCATCGAGGGTTCCGACATTTAATGCGACATCAAGGATTCCCGCTCCATTGTTCGGATCAATTTTCAAAGTGTTTAGACCATTATCAAAAGTAAATGTATTGAGTGATCCATCAGCGTTAAATGTTACAACCCCGCTACTTCCACTGGAGACAATTTCATTGCCACCAGTGCTTGCAGCCCATGTCCACTGGTTTCGCAAACTGGTCTTCTTGAATTCCAGGGAAACGATATGCTCTTCCCCGAGAGCATCAAAGATTGTTGTGCTGGCACTATGGGTCACATCCTGCGCTTCTTGATCAGTGGTAAAACTCATCGTCGTATTGAACGCGGGATTTCCTGTGGAACGAATAACCACAGCGTCGATCGCTTTTTCGAGACCAGGATCGCCTTCCACATAAATAGAACCATCCGAATCAATTGAAACACCGGGCAAAGTTTCGATGCCAAAAGTTGACACAAGTTGTGCAGTGAGATCATCCAACGTGGTTGCGTTGGTTACTCCCAGCGAGCCTGTTTTTGGTAGACTGCCAACATTTGCACTCATATCGATGGTGTCCCCATTCGTCAATCCCAAGGAATCACCTATCGAATTGCGTAGTTTCACGAGTTCTTCGCTCCCGGTGGCAAAATGTGAAAATTCATCACTTGTTGCCGTTAATCCGGAACTGCTATCGATGCTTGTGCCACTCGCACTGTTAAATGCTGTTTGCAACGTGGGATTTGTGCTCTGCAAAGTGATTGTGTGTGCTGCTCCCGATGTGTCCGTAAAAACAACGGCGCCGGAACTGTCAATAGCAGCCGACATGGAGCCGGAAAAATCATTATTAATTTCCTGAACGAGATCATCAAAAGATGTAAACAGCGTATCACCAGCCGCGGGATCATTATTTACCCATGTATAAACCTGGGTTGTGGAACCATCATTCACTGTAAATGTTGTTACACCACTAATTAAACCGCTTATACGGGAGTTAGCCTGGCCTTTGGCATAAAGCCCATCGATCGATGTATCATCACCAGCTTCTTCGACTGCCTGCAAAACACTGGAATCGAGAATTGTACCTACCGGCACGGATGTCGCATCAAGGTTACCTGTGAACTGGACTTCGGATGTGGCATTTGCAGGAACTTTCTGCCCAAACGGCAAAACGATGTCTTCAACAACCGAACTGCTGGGGATTTCACCATGGTTGTCCGCCATCCGTCCCTGTACAATCCAGCCATTGGAAGGATCGATTAAACGACCCAGGGCATCAAAATCGAAATTACCGGCACGGGTAAAGTATTCAGATTTCCCGTTGCGCATGATAAAAAATCCTTCACCATTGATGGCCAAATCCGTGGATTTTCCTGTGCTTTCCAGATTGCCCTGAGAAAAGATGGTGTCAATACTGGACACAGACATGCCCAGGCCGATTTGGCGCGGATTTGAACCACCGTAGTCTTCCGTCGGCCGTACGGCACCTGTCATCGTCAGCGCCATAACTTCTTTAAAATTAACACGACCGGACTTAAAACCAACCGTGTTCACATTTGCAATATTGTTACCGATCACATCCATCCGAGATTGGTGGTTGCGCAAGCCGGATACGCCGGCAAACAGTGATCGCATCATAGTTGTTACCTCCAAAGTTGAAAGATCACCTGAAATCAAATGCAAGTGAAATCAGGCTGCGTCGTTCGTTCAGCAGCCGAGCATCCCTCAAGAGGTCCTGCTCATTCGCATTTGCATCAATTAAGAAAAAACAGCCCCATCGATATTGGTAAACACGCGCTGCTGCATCTCATTCTGGTTCAGCGCTGTGATGACCGTTTTCGAAGGAACATTCACAATAAAAGCTGCATCCTGCACCACGACGAGAGAATCCCGGATTCCCTTTTCTGCAGCCAGACCAACTGCCTGTTGCAGCGCGTCCATCTGCATGGCATTCATGGAAATACCCCGTTGATCAATTCGGGCCTGCACATGTTTTGAGAACTTTAAGGGCTCCTCGCTGTTCAATGCTTTTTGTAACAGCGATTGAAAACTTATGCCCTTTTCTGCTCCGGATACAGACTTTCCGGATTGAACACGCTCACCATTCGGTGGTTGTATTCCCGGGATTTTGTTGTTGATTGGGTTCGCAGTCATTTGTTTGTCCTGTGAATTACTTTATCTTCAAGGCAAAGTGCCACGCACTTCATCCCGAAGAGGCTACTTAGTTTCGAAATGCACTACACCATTCAACGCAAAGTGCGTGGCACTTCCTTTCACATGCACCGTCACCCTGCATCATTCTCCCGGCTGAGAATACGCGCTACATCACCAAGGCTCAGCATTGTGGAATTCAGCACCAACCGGGCTTCGCCGGCTTCGTAACTTACACCACTGATCATGCCTTTTACGTAGGTATTCGGTTTCACAACTGAGCCGTCATTTAAACTGAGACCTTCCACTTGAAATGTGTAAGATCCTGCCGACAAATCGGAAACATCAAATTTGACAGCATTGTATGTTGCGTCAGCCGCGCCCTGTGAAATTTCTTTAACCACAGCGCCATTGGCGTCGTAGATCGTCACTTTCACATCTTTCAGTGCCTCGCCTGGTTCAAAAGCCAACTCCATCGAGTTTTTGCCATCGGCCTGGAATGCATTGGTTAAGGCGACAACATCCTTGCCGATCAACGTCGTGACAATTGAATTATTCAGCGACTGATTGAGCAGGTAATCCGAATCGATGGATTCCTGCAGGCTGTTGTTCATGTTTTGCATTTGTTCAAGCGTACTGAACTGTGCAAGCTGTGCGACAAATTGCTCATTCTCCATCGGTTGCAAAGGATCCTGAAATTCGAGCTGTGCCAAGAGCAACTTTAAAAAAGTATCCTTATCCATCGGATTCGGATTTTCGTAAAGCGCCTCAGTACTTTGCACAGACGAGTAAATGTCGCCGGTTGCAGAGACATTCATAAGTGCTCCTTTCTTTTTTTCCCGCACTCATAATCGTACTCGTATTCTCGTTCTCGTCCTTTTAAAAACCGATTACGAAAACGAATAAGCGTACGTAAAAGCGCAAGTGAATTTCGTGTTATCATTTTTTCTTTCGATTTTTAATACGACTTTAAATTTGGATTAATTCAATCCTGTCAGGGTTATGAATTATAAATATTGATCAAAGCGTTTTTGCCGCGATTCATCGCGGTTGCGTTGTTGCTTTCGCTGTTGATTATCTTGGGGATCTCGCCGGTCCTCCGGGGCATCCCGCGGTGCCCGCTGTTCCTGGTTCTCAGTGCGGTTTGATTGCACAACGTGTTGCTGTGCCTGGATTTCAACGCTCTGGGCTTTAATTCCTCGTTCCGCAAGCGTTTCCCGAAGCGAGTTCATATTTTTTTCCAGCAAAGTTTTTACTTCATTGGATTCGACAAGAAAATTGGCATTGAGCAGCCCGTCCTTCAGTGTCATCATCAGGCGCATGGCGCCAAGATTTTCCGGTTTTAGCTGAATGTGGATTTCCGATTCGCCATTGCGGACCGCGGCAGCAATCTGACTGCGAATTGCCTCAAAACTTTGCACCCTTTCCAACTGGCTCGTCATGCCCTGTTTTGCCACCTGATTTGGTTTGAGAAGATGTGAAGTCTCCACTTTAATATCGGTTTTGCTTGCAGCAAAGATTTGATCCCGGCTGATGTTTTCAGAATCGACTTGTTTTGTTGGCGTCGCTGCCGAATTTTGGCTCGTATTCGCTTCACCGTCGGTGTACTTCTCGACGGCCTTTTTTACCAGGTTCAGGTGTTCCTGCCCATTTTTATTCTCCTGCGGTGTTCCGAAACCATTTTGATTTTGCAGGGATTCATTCAGTGCCTGCTGCCAGGCCAAGGTCGTTTTATTTAACAGCAGGCCTGCCTGGGTCTGGTGCACTTCGCTCCTTTCCGGCAGTTGAATATTTTCCGTTTTATACCAGGCGTGCTGGTTAATTTTTTGTGGCTCATCAGTTTTTATTTTTAGAATACGCACGTTAAGCAACTGGGGTAATTCGGCTTTTTTATGTACATCATCACCCTGCGTTTGCTGTATAGCGAAGCGCTTAGCTGTGTGCAATTCAGCCGTTTCATTTTCACTCTCAACCTGGATAGAATCTGTTAATTTTACCACTGTTTCCTGCTTTACATCAGTGGTTGTCGTGCGTTCAAATGTTTTTCCCGCGGACACATTCTGAGGTGTTTTTTGCACAACCAGGCGCTCATCCCGGATTTCTCTATCCGCTGCCCTGGTTGCTACACCGGATTCATCGTCCACTGGTTTAACCGGATCAGTTGGTGGCTGCTCATTGATTTTCTGCAATGGAATTTCAGGAACGGCCTTTTTAATTTCATCAACAGGCTCGTTTTCCATAGCGGTGTCCTGAACCGAAAATTCAGTTCTTTCAGATGAAATTCTCGGGATAGGATCTGCTATCCCAGTCGTTTCGTCACTTTCGGATCTCGTAACGCCGTTCTGTTCAGTATTTGTCGGAATTGCATCATCAGTCGGTAATACATGCTCAACTTCAGTCGACGGGAGCACGATTTGCACGACATTCGTATTTTCTTGTTCATATGCAGGCAGGCCAGCGATTTCTACATCAACTGATTTCTGGTCTGCCAGCGTTGTGACAAGATAGATCCTGCTCCTGCACATGGCCGTGCTCGGACCGAATGCGGGGCTGGCGGTGACGGCTCCCGCGACATTCCT
>QQUM01000603.1 GCA_008501545.1 Calditrichota bacterium | reverse complement strand
GCAGAGGCCATTTGAACGACGGTCGGTAGATTGGCGACTTTCCAGTTTTGCGGGACGGGGAATTGGAATCGCATTTGCGGATGATAAAATATGTTGTTTTCAACAAAGCCCTGACGCGGGTCATTGCCATAGACCATACCATCGATTCGTTTCAGGTAATCTCGTGGGGACTTGTTGAGCGGCTTGTAGTCGATTTTATTTTGCCATTCCTCAGCAAGATTTTCCACGGTTTTTTCACGATCTACGGGATTCGGGTGCGTTGAAAGAAAATCCGGCAAACTGCTTCCTGATGCGCTGCTCAATCGGGCAATCGTTTCAAAAAATTCTGCCATTCTTTTTGCGTCATAACCAAGTTTTGTGCTGTACTCCACGCCAAGCCGGTCCGATTCGGACTCCTGTCCACGACCAAACTTCAGGAAAAGCAAACCAACGCCCACCTGGGCCAGGTCGCTGAATTGTGCAAGGTCAGGTGAAATCACAGACATACCAACCAGTCCTATTCCGGCTAATTGTGCTTTTGACATTTGTTCCGCGCCATGCCGTGCTACCACGTGGCCAATTTCGTGGCCCATAACGCCTGCCAGCTCCGCTTCTGAGTTGAAATGTGCCAGTATGCCACGTGTAAAGTAAACCCAGCCTCCCGGAAGCGCAAAAGCGTTCACAATGGGACTGTCGACAACACGAAATGTGTATTCCAGATTTGGCCGATGGGAAATCGCGGCAATTTTTTGTCCGATTTCATTGACATAGGCCGATAAATCCTGATCGTCGTAAATACCATATTGGGCAACGATTGAAGGATCTGCCTTCCGGCCAATTTTAACTTCATCTTGTTCGGAAATTAGGTTGAAAGTGCGTTTGCCCGTTACATAGTCCACTGCACAGGCTGAAACAAATCCGAAAAGCACGACGGATAGTGCAACTACATATAATTTTTTGGTGTTGAATAATGTCTGTGGAGAAGGCATTTGATACTCCCTGAGTTTGTCAGAAATGGCTAATTCTAATAAAAAAATGCAAATATCGAACTTATGCAAGTACTAATTAATTCCTGAAAAAAATGTAGCCATTGTGCGCTGTTATGGGATTAGAGAAGTCGTCTCAATGTGTAGGAATGCGAAAGAGGTATGGCTGTACTGAATTGAATGCAAGTGGAGTACAGCCGTATTATTATTTGAATTGGTCGAGAATTTCCTGATTGGTTTTGAATTTTTTCAGGAGCTCAATAGCATATTTTGTTGCTTCTTTTGGCGTCATTGCGTGGAGAGACCTGCGCAATGCCTGGGCCGTCATTGTGTTTTCGCCGAAGAGTTTTTCTTCTTTCCGGGTCCCGCTTTCTTTAATGTCGATGGCTGGAAAAATTCGTTCATCAGCGAGGGAGCGATCCAGAACCAATTCCATGTTCCCTGTTCCCTTAAACTCCTGAAAAATAAAATCATCCATACGTGAACCCGTATCGACAAGCACTGTGGCAATGATCGTTAATGAGCCCCCGTTTTCAATTTTGCGTGCAGCGCCGAATAGTTTTTTGGGTACTTCCAGAGCGCGTGCATCGAGACCACCTGTCATGAGGCGTCCGCTGCTCTCCTGCCCAACGTTGAATGCACGTCCTGCTCTTGTCAGGGAGTCGACGAGCAAGACAACATCCTTGCCTGCTTCAACGCTGCATTTCATGTATTCAAGAGTTAGTTTTGTAAGACGTAAGTGGTTTTCGATATCACGATCAAAACTACTTGCTAAAATCGATCCCTTGACATTCCGTCGAAATTCAGTCACTTCCTCAGGCCTCTCGTCCAGCAGGAGGGCGATAAGAATTTTTTCAGGATGTTTGGAAGAAATCGCCTCAGCAATGTCAAAGAGAACAGTGGTTTTACCCGAGCGCGGCGGGGATACAATCAGGCACCGTTGTCCTTCACCAATTGGGGCAAAAAGATCAATAATGCGTTGTGTGAGATTACCTGGCTTTGATTCCAGCCACATTGGATTTTCCGGCATAATCACCGGCAGAGACTCGAAGCTGCTGTTTTGTGGCCATTCTGTTGGTGGAAGACCTTGAATGGAATCGATGAAGATTGCACGACTTTTTCGTGGATCTTTGCGGTCGGGAACAACCTTAACTTCAAGTTCCATTCCATCTTTCAGTCTGAATTTTTGAATCAGCGGTGGCGCGATGAAGACATCGTCGACTTGTGGCAGGAAGTTTTTGTCTGCTTGACGTAAAAATCCATACCCCTTAGTGGAAAGCTCTAATATTCCGTTGCGAACATCATCCATAAATTTATTCGTTTTTGTGTGTGAACAGTTGTCAGGTAAATAAACAAAGCCTTAAAACTATGCTTATTTATTAGAAACTGCAAGAGAATTCGGACCCTAAATAGAGAATTTGAGTATTATGTGCTGAGTAATAGACATCATAATGTCTTTATATCGGGAGTGTAAGCAATTTATTTGACTAAATGAAAATGTTGTCTTTCATATTAGGTTAACGCAGCAATTTTAGTCTGTTTTGTTATGTATAAAAGTGTGGAAGTTGCAAGATGGTGCAGAATTCAGGTTTATGTGCCCTCTCGGCTGAATTTATATAATCACTCGCAAACATTAATACAATCTTTCGATAAAATTCATTCCTTAAACTTTTATAAAAATATTTTTTTTGTAAAGCCAATGGGCGATGACAAACCATATCGTGACAAATAAAAGTGCAAAAAAAAGAGAGCCGGGAAAATTACCGAATATGGGTTGCACAAAGTATTGATAGAACCACTGTTTGAGAGAAATAGTTTCACCTTCTATGCCAATTTTTATTTTCCACAGAATTTTTGCTAAAATTCCGGATCCAAAAAACACGATTATGGCATTGCTGCCAAATTCGATGAATGGCTGCAGAAATCTCTGTTGCTTTCTGATGTCAATAAACCAATAGCAGATTGCGAGTACAATCAAGCTAATACCGGAAGTGTAAAGGACATAGCTCGATGTCCAAAGCGATTTGTTAATAGGGAGAAACGGTTCTATGCAAAGCGCAAAAAAAACAGCAAATGCTCCAAATATAAACAGAAGATTTACTTTTTCATGTTTATCTTTTGAGGTTTGGAGTAATTGACCCGTAAAATAGCCAAGCATGACTTGTGCTATAGCTGGAATTGTACTTATTATGCCCTCGGGCTCGAAGTCGGGTTTCCACATATGTCCTGCAAGAATAAGCTTGTCAATATATTGTGCAAAATTGGCACCGTATGCCCAGATATCCTGCCCCTTCCCGGGAAAAGGAACTGCCGCCATGAGTATCCAATACCCAACCAGCAAGACAATTGTCCAAACAACTCTCCCCCTCCTGTCATTGTACATGATAATAAGTGCGGCAAACAAGTAGCAAAGACCGATTCGTGGCAACACACCAAAAATTCGAAGAGAACTGAAGTTAAACTCCGGAAAAAGTGAAAGAAACCAGCCGAGTAATATCAGTTTTGCACTCCGTGATACAACTTTTTTTAGCAATGGTAGCTTTAAGTCCGATTCGAATTGCTTAAAAGAAAAGGCCATTGATGCACCAACGATGAATAAAAAAAATGGAAACACGAGATCGGTTGGTGTGCACCCATGCCATTTTGCATGTCGAAGCGGTGCATAAACAAAAGCCCAATTTCCCGGATTATTGACAACAATCATAAGTGCGATCGTTAATCCTCGCAAGGCATCCAGAGAAAGCAGGCGTTGAGTGGGCATTAAGTTTCCAAATATTATTGAACAGGAGTTTTAGTCAACGCAAATAAAATGGAATTTACTGAAAAGAAGCAAGCACATTTCCAGATTTAGACAGAAAACAACCTGTGTTTCTGTGTTTGTAAATGATTCCCCGATGATTGAATCGTTCCATCAGCGTTAATTTGAATATTGCATGTGCGGTGCAAGGTCATTTCTGATTGGCTATCACCCAAATACAGCTCGACTCTGTAGGAGCCGGATGGTAAATTGAGGTGAAAAGCTTTGCTATAATATTTGTGATTTAGCATATAGTGAGACTGGCTAAATTCAATATTATTTATCTGAAAGTGAACTGTATTACCACGTAATTCCCGCACCGTCAATTTTTCGATGAGCGGACGACCACTAAATTTATTCACCAGATTGGGTTGAAGTACATAGCGCAAATTATTCACACCCTGTGCATTTTTTTTACACATGAAACGAAATTGAATCGGGCCTTGCACACAAGAATGATAAGAATAAGGCATGTCATCAATGTTTTGTACATCAGAAAAATAAATTGGCATGTCGCGCTCACCCTGAAGTTGTGGTGTATAAGTCAACGCTACACACATGGTTAGTGTTATAAAAAAAGAAAACCAAAACTGTCTATGCTTCCCATGATTAGCTTGCTTCATCGTATTCCTCACTTTGGAAGTATTCATATTGGTGCATTTGGTTAAGCAAGAACAGTTCCATTTTTCAGAGTACGTATAAATCACTTAAATTTTTAAGAACAGGTATATATGATTTTATCGATGAAGGTTGGGCCATTTTCAGGCTACCCTAAGCCGACTTCTCAGCCCTTGTGTATAATTGAGGTTAAATTGACAAGACCATCATTGGATCGATGATGTGTGACTTTTTACCATAGGAGTGTTAAGTATGTTTGCCATCCTGGATAAAATGTTGGCTTTATGCAGAATATTAATGTTACGTATCTATTTAATTTTTCTAAATTAATTGTGTGTTTTTCCTAAGCATTCAAAAATTACAGCTTGTCTGCAAAAAATTGAAAGCAATGTTCCCCCGATGAATTAAACATTGCAAATTTGTCAGCGCCCAAGTCTACATCGTTTTAATCACTTTTAGTGCCTCAAACCAGTTGTTTACATGGACGTTATCGTCCGCCAGCCTCAATTCGTCCGCTTTCATTTTTTCAACAAGCTCATGAATTGTTGCACTCATAAGCTTGTTTTTTATATCATCACGTATCGGTCCCCATTTTTCATGTATGGGGCAGGGCTTGTCTTCGCCACAACCAGTCAGACCAATTGCGCATTGATGAAAGAGTTGTTCGCCATCGATCGCTGTGACGATATCATAAAGCGTGATTTCTTTTGATGATTTCGCCAACACGATACCACCACGTGGCCCACGATATGAAACAAGGTAGTTGTTATCGGTCAGGATTTGAAAGATTTTCGTGAGGAAGTGAAACGAGATATCAAGTGCATTTGAAATTTCTCTAATGGGTGTATACCCTTTTCGACCGACAAGGGCTATATAAATAACGGCTCGAATCGCGTATTCACTCGCTTTTGAAAGTATCACAATTATTCCTCATTTGTATGAATTATTGAATTTTAAAGACCAGCAATGTATTGTATTTTTTTCGTTTAAATTAGCTGAAAGTTAACTTTTTTAGTTTAGCTGTTTTAATAATAATTATTTTATTTATATATAAAAAGAAAAAGTCATAGAAATATCTTGCAAATGTTCGATGAATGACGTATTTGTTGTTTTTTAGTTGCTTGATTTTTTAAAGGCAAAAGTTGAAGTGAAGACTTGAAAATCTGATTAATCCTGGCTGATTATCGCATGCGGCATTACAATGCTTATAAATACTTTCTAGAAAAGCGGTTTGGCGAGCCTGTACTGAAAATACCATTAAATGGTGGATTTACATGCCCTAACATCGATGGTAGCAAGGGATTTGGGGGATGCACTTACTGCGATAACGAAGCGTTTAGTCCTGTGGCTTTAAGTCAAGAAGATGTCTTGCATCAGTTGGAACAAGGTATGTCGCGGGCAACCTACCGCTTTAATAAATTTATTGCATATTTTCAGCCATATTCAAATACTTATGCTCCTGTTGCACGATTAAGGGAACTCTATGAACCTGTTCTTTCACATCCAAAGATTGTTGGATTGGCGTTGGGAACGCGACCTGATTGTTTTGCAGAAGAGACATTTAACTATCTGGATGATGTGGCCTCCCGGACGTTTTTAAGTGTCGAGCTGGGTATGCAAACCATTCATAACCGGACATTGGAAAATATTAATCGCCAACATAGTGCGGAGGCCTGCTTTGATGTTTTCTCGCGTTTATATGAAATGGGTATCGAGAACGTTGTGCACGTTGTGCTGGGGTTACCTGGGGAGTCGAAGCAAGACATGCTGGCGACAGCGGAAAAAATCGCAGCTTTACCGATTCATGGTGTGAAAGTACACCAGTTAATGATTATCCAAAAGACTGTCATGGCCCACCAATATCGAAATGGGGATGTACAGACTTTGGAGCTGGAAGAATATGCTGATTTGTTAGCTGAATTTATAAAACGCCTGCGCCCGGATCAGCACGTCCACCGGCTAATGGCGGAATGTCGTGAAGATAGCGGACTCATCGCACCACAATGGAGTTCGAATAAACGGCATTCCCTGAACTTGATACATAACTATTTCGAAAAAATAAAACTGCGCCAGGGCACACGATGTAAAGTTGTTGCTCACGGTGTTTAAAACAAGTACAAAACTGAACTCTCGATCCAAAGAAACTGATGCGGGGATTAGTTGAATAGCCATGTCGAGGTGTTGTTTGCACTGAAAAAAGTTAAATGAATAACCAACCGCATTTCCAAATCGAAAAAATAATATCCGCTTCAAAGCCGGGCAGTGGCCATGCGCCATTTGAAATACGCTTCATTTGGGTTGGTTTGTTTTTTACGGTATTCGGCGGTTTATCCGTTGGTACCATCGCTGCCATATCTTCCGCCTTTCACTTGCCAATGCTTTCATATTATGTGACGATGTACCAATCCCATGGTTTCCTGCAACTCGTCGCCTGGACAGGCGGTTTTATTCTGCCGATCAGCTTGCATTTTATCCCGCGATTTGCCGGTGTTCCTTTGAAATATAAAAAAGCACCATCGGTGGTTTTTACTTTTTTTGCAGTCAGTTTATTATTTCGCTACGTCGGCAAACTATTTGTCCCACTTGCATCAACCATGTCAGAATGGATATCATTGATCTCGGGCGTATTTTTTTTCGCAGGAATCAGTTATTATATTTACTCAATTTTACGAATAATGCTCGAGGCAAAGAAAAAAATTAAGCGGCCGGCCTTCCCTCCGGTTGCCCCGTTTTTTCTCATGGTATTGGCAGGTTGGGGTGGTTACGCTGCTCTCGATGTTTTTCTATCGGTACATATGCTAATCACTGATTCAGTGGTTGCAGAAACGATTTGGAGTCGGTTTGCTGTTGAATATTTCATTGGCTTTGTCCTTTTTCCCATCAGTTTCTCTTTTGCAATACGCACATTCCCATTGTACCTTCGTTTGCCCGCAGCGGATTGGCCGGTTCGAAAGCTGGCTATTTTTTATGCTTTCTCCACTATGATCTATTTGTTGCCACTTGTGCCCTTTCTGCAAAAGTTGAATTATTCTGTTTCAGCTGCTACTTCCGCTGTTGGTATACTACTTCGTTGCTGTGCAGTAATTTGGCTCATTTGGAAGTTGGATATTCTAACACGTGTACAGATAACATGGCTGCAAAAATATGAAATGGAAACCCCAAAAGAGAGAAAACCAACCCGCGCCGGTTTACCGGATTATGGAGAATTTGGAAGATTTGAACTCCCTGTTTATGCCGCATTTTCCTGGCTTTTTCTCGGCGTTGTTTTGCAGGGTGTGAATGAATCTGTTT
>QQUM01000305.1 GCA_008501545.1 Calditrichota bacterium | reverse complement strand
TCACTTTGATGTAAGGTTTTCCAGCCCGCTCGCTATTGAGGTGAATCGCCCGTGCAACCAGCTCTTTTCCGGTTCCGGTTTCGCCATAAACCAAGACTTTGGCATCGGTGGGTGCCACGGTTTCGATTTGGTGATAAATATGTTGCATGCCCTCACTTTCGCCGATCAGTTGAAACTGCCTTTGCAATTCGTCCAGGAGGGTGTGTTTCTCTTCCTGCCAATACTTCTTGTCGATGGCATTCTGAACAGTCACAAGCAGCCGGTCGGTGTCTGCCCCTTTTTCCAGGAAGTCATATGCCCCTTTTTTGATTGCTTTCACAGCGATGGCCAGTGAACTCTGACCTGAAATCATGATCACTGGCACATGGGGTTTTAGATGGATAATTTGTTCCAAAATAGAAAGTCCATCAATTCCCGGCATCTTCACATCGAGCAGGATGCAATCGTATTCTTTTTTTTCAATTTGCGATAATACCGTGGTTGAATTGCTACTGGTTTCAACCTGGTATTTGCTGTGTTTTAAGAGACCACACACAATGTCCAAAAAATGTGTATCATCATCAACGGCGAGTATTTTGTACATGAAAATGAATCCTTTTTCTTATTTGTCTGGAACTGGCTGATCATTTTGCGCATCAATGGGTAGTGATATTATGAAAACTGTCTTTTTGCCCGGCTCACTATCAACATGCAATCTTCCATGGTGTTGGTGCACAATTTGTCTGGCGAAAACCAATCCCATGCCGGAACCTTCCGGTTTTGCGCTGTAGTTCGGTTCAAAAATTTTATCGAATTGTTGCGGTTCAATACCATGGCCGTCGTCTGTCACGCTGATTCTTATGAATTGATTTTCCACACTACTCAAATTCTGTGCCGTGGTCACCTCGATGGCGATATTTCCTTTTCCTTGCAATGCATCGATAGCATTTTCTATTAATACATGCATTAACAGCTCGATTTGCCTTTTATCCCATGCAGCCATTTTAATTTCACTTTTAAAAACCAATGCCATTTTCATATTTTCCGTGACAAATGCTTTAAAATGATCGATACAAGCGGCAAGCAATTGCTCGATGTTGACGGGTGCAAGCTTTAGTTCTGTTAAATCACTGAATTTCAAAAATTCTTTGCTGATACTGAGAATTCGGTGGATTTCCGAATTGGCAATCTCAATTTCGTCTTGCAGTTTGTCAGCCATTTCTGGTGAATCTTCCATAAGGCGAAGATAAATTGTTTGCAGTTTGAGTTGTACACCAGCCAGCGGATTTTTGATATCATGCACCATTCGCCGAACATTGCGCTGCCAGTTTTGTTGCCGTTCGACAATGATTTGTTTGGTGTTGTCACGAATTTCGATTAAATAAGCATTTACAAGATGAAAATATGTTCTGAGTGGTGTAATGGTGATACTGCCGATGAAATTGGACGAAGCAGAAGAAAAGGAAATTGCTTTGCTGATTTGCCTGTTCTCTTTCAAAGCAAGTGAAATAGCATCACAAATTTCGTTGCGCTGTTGCAACAACGAAAAGACGTCTTGTTGCTTTTCGGAACGCTTTTCAAGCATCAATGTATCTTCTACATTGTGGTTTATGGAAAGAATGCGGCCTTTATGGTTGATGAGCAATATTGCATTATCGGATTCTTTCAAAGAGAAACGAAAATAAGCAAAGTAGATGCGAATGCGAATGAAAACAAGCTGCAAGGCATGAAGAACGAATGCGTAGACAATCACCTGAAGAATAAAGAGAGGCCAGAACCAGGTGTAAACAAACGACGCTTGAAGCTTTGTTAAGTAGGAATTTTTTGTGGTATTGAAAGCGATTTCATTCGGTTTTCCAGGTGTCCTTTTCAAGCTTATACGATTCAGTTTCTCGCCATCCTCCATTTCGAAAAAGGCAATTTTTTTCATATTTTCATCGATGAAATAGATCCTGTTTCCGGCGTGATAATAAAAGTTGTTTTTCCCATTGTTATCAATATCAACGGTTTCGTTCAGGGTTTTTGTTTCCTCAAATAAAATGGAATCCAGCACAACCAGATTCGTATCAATTATGAGTTTCTTCGCTTGCTGCCATCCTTTGGAATAAACCTGTCCGCGCCCGTCTTCACCGAATTTTAATACATCTGTCGTGTAGCCTCTGAGTTTTTTTTCAGCAACGATGTGAAAATGTTTGTCCATTTTCAAAATTTCTGTATTCCGGTCCGCCTGCGTTACAATGAGAAAAACAGATGGATTCGAGGGAAAATCCCCAGGTGTAAATTTGATGCCGCCGAACGTTCCTTCCTTCTTCATGGCATGCAATAATTCAAGCTGCAGATTGAACACAAAAAACCAGGAAAACGCGTCGCTGTATTGGGCCGAGTCGGGGAAATTACTGGTTGCACTTGTACTCACCAGAACTTCCTGACGTCCATCGGCATCGAGATCAAATATTTTCGAATGTGCCAGAGCCGCATTAAATGGAAATTCGTTTACGACGGTGCGTTTTTTCAGATCAAATTCGAAGATCCCCCTTGGTGCAAGCGAATGCCCTGAAAATATTGTAAAAAATAACGACTGCGGTTTCTCCGGGGTGTGTAGCGCATGAATCCTGCGAATATCCCAAATCTTGTGGGTGTTTTGTTCCGGTCCGCGAAGGACAAATGTATTATAAATCTCTCTAATTTCCGGATGGGTAATGTCAATAATCGAGAGGAAAAGGGAATCCCTGCCTTGCGTCCAGACGATAAGTTCATCGATCTGGTCATTTGTCATATCCAGATACTGCAGATGATGAATCAGGATGCTGTCCTGCACATACCACTGATTAATCAGATGTTGGCTACCGGCATTTATGTTAATATAAAACGTATCTTCCGGGCGCGGATTGTTATAAACTTCGATTCGCTCACTTCTGCCGTCTTTATCTAAATCCCTGAATGAAACCTGAGAAATACGCGCAACCGGCATTTCTGGTTCACTTAGTACAAATTCATACTGAAACATATTGGCAGAAAACCAGACTGCGATCGTGGTTGCACATACCAAAGCAAGTACGAAAACGATAAGCCGGATTTTTGTAAAAGCAGACTTCATAAGAAGCACAACATCCTGTGGTATTTATTTCAATTTGGATAAGCGGTTGTCGGTGGAAAAACGACAAACAAATGTAACGTATCCAAACATAAATCCAAACTCGAAGTTACGCTCGCAGTGCTGCTTAATCCCGTGCCACACCTTTGCCGATTGGCAACGTTTCCGCTGCAGTATGTTGCCAATTGACAACACGCTGCGATAAAGCAAAACCGGATTGTGCAGGAATTGTCATGGCATAGTAGTTGTGCACTAAAGAAATTTGATTTCTTGATGAAATCGCAAATTTTCCACCCGGCGATTCCTCGGGGGGAGGAATCGCCGGGTTTTGCTTGAGTAGTTCACAAAGCCACTTTTCCCATAGGTCTGGGTAGATTGCATCAATTGCAGCAAATAAATGGAATTGATGTAGTCATATTTTATAGCCAATAACTATCAATGATACTGAGGTGTTCTCTCACTTCAATCTGAAAACACGGAGGAATAGATGCTCTTCAAACGCGCTGCATTCTACTTAACAATTCTATTTACCGCGGGCAACATGACGAATTTATTTTCAAAAACGATATCACTTGCTGACAGTATCTTCAACGCTACAGTTTACTCGGCAACGGGTGAGAATTGGACAGAAATTCAATCAAATCTTATCACCAACTATTACGGCTGGGAAAATCCAGCCGGTTCTGCTCTATTTATTAAAGAATTCCAACCTGTAGGAGGCGTTCTCAAAGAATGCCTGAGTGAACACCCTGAATGGAATCCAGTTCTTGCCGCAACAGTAGCCGAATTCCAGGTTGAAAATCCACGAACCTTTTCCACATACTATGGATTTGGGGATGGCCAAATCGAGGGCGATGCTCGTTTTATAATTCAGGTGCTGCATGATGGCATTTACACCACGCTGTTGGATTCACTTGTAGCGGACAGCAATAATTGGCGATATTTCATTGGTGATTTATCGGAATGGAATAATGAAACAGTCACGTTACGATTCATCATCGAGCCGATTGATGATCCAAATGATGATTGGGCAAGGTGGGGAAATCCAACAGTCATCACTGAAGGCGAACACCCGGCTTATTTGTCCGCTTCTTACACGAACTTGAGTACAACGTATTCCTACCCTGTTAGTGACACTTTGCTAACTGGTTTAAGCAATGTTCGGCATATCAATTTTCACCCCAATCCATTTGGGAATGATGAACCGGCACTTGTTGCGACAAACTACTGGCAGAACGGTACGGTCCATTTAATGGTAAAGTCGCCGATAGAAAACATATTTGAGATAAAATGGACGGCCCCACTATTTCAGGACTATGGTGGCAAAGATACTCCGCGCTATGTCTTGTTTGGTGATTTGGACAATGACGACATCATCGAAATTATCTATCCGTTAAATGATCTTGGTATTCTGATTTATGAGTGGGATGGTATTCCCGGAAGCTACAACTTTGGCTCGAGTCCGTCACAGATCATTCAGGAACCCACACTACTCACACAAATCCATGGCCGGATTGAATATATCACCCATACGGATATTGACAATGATGGTATGAATGAATTGTTATTTCCGTATGATCAGGAGCATTTGGCTGGTAACGATGATCTCGAATGTTTTTACATTATCAGCGCCAATGGAAACTGGTCAACCAACGCTGCCGGGACGTCATCTTTCAATCGCGAATTCCAAATGCAAAGAGCCTACTATCTCGATTACGGCATAAGTGGAAGTCCGATTGCCATGATTCCCGCTGATTTTGATGGGGACGGCCAAAAAGAAGTGCTGATTCATAATTGGAATTTTAAAAACATTACCATTTTGCGAGTAACCGGGCCGGATACATATCAATTGGCCTCAATCGAAAATGGCAAACAACATTTGTATTTAACTCATCCAAATGATGATGTCGCCCTGTTTGGTGGAATAGCGTGTGATATCGACAATGATGGTCGTGATGAAATATACCTCCCAACAACAACTCCAAGTTGGAGTACTCATAAGAATGACGGAATCGTTCATATGATATCCTATGACGAAAACCAAACATTAAGTGAGATTGATGCATCTAATGCAGTCACATTAGATTTAGGAAGCGTTGGTGATGACAGGTATGTCTTAGGTTATGGAATAGGTGATATTGACAATGATGGAAAACCCAATATCTATTTCTCTTCAAAAGAAGGGATCTTTTTAGTATCGGCTGAATTTCAGGGCGGCGATAAAAAAAATCAAAACAACTGGATATTGGAAAGACTGTTTATCGGGAGTCCAACAGGAATCGAATCTGGTTTTGCAATAATCGAAGATAAATTTAATAACAGGGATTCCATTGCACATTATTACAGCGGCATTGTTTCGAAATTTCACGCCAATTACACCGACTTTGATAACGATGGTTATGAAGATATTATCGTCCCCTATCAAGGTTTTTCTGAAAATGTAGATTACGCAGAAAGCATATGGGATTCGCAATCGGGGAAGTTCGTAACGTCCCGATATGCATCACCGAATGATAAAAGGTGGTCGATCCGTCTTTTAGAAGCGAAAACGCCCTATACAAAATCACTGAGTTTAATTTCCCCAAATGGAAGCGAGTTTTTTGAACCGGATCACGCCTATGGCATCGCCTGGAATGCGTCATTTATTGATAGTATTCTGATCGAATACAGTGTAGATGACGGTTCCAACTGGGATACTATCGTTTCATCATTTCCAGCGAGAGAAAGACATTTCAGGTGGAGGATTCCACCGGGAATAGCTTCTGAAAACTGCCTGGTCCGAATCACATCAATCGATTTTCCAGTAATAGCGGATGAGAGTAACAACCCTTTTACGATTCTGGAAAATACAGCGCCATCGATTACCCTACCGGCATTATCCGATACTGTTTCGCCCGGAAATGATTACACTTTCACACCAGTAATTGAAGATACAGAGCAAGAAAATATTCAGTTGACCATCCTTGAAGCACCGGTATGGTTGTCTGTTGTTGACAATCAGATACTGAGTGGAACTCCCGGCAATTCCGGGAGTGGGGAGTTTAGCATTTCTTTCCGCGCGGATGATCAATATGGCGGAATTTCTGATACATCCTATATTCTGACAGTATTGAACAACCAACCACCAATTCCTATCACTGATCTTCAGTTAATCGAAGAACCTGGAGAAACGACTCTATGGTTAAAATGGACAGCCCCTGGTTCAAACTGGGATCAGGGCGATGCGACAGATTATGACTTGCGATACAGTGAATCGCCACTTACGGAAAGCAATTTTAGCAGTGCGCCGGAAATCAATTTTTTGTCTTCTCCCAATAGCCCATGGCCTAATGCGCTGCCAAATAGTGCTGGTGCCTATGACAGTGTTCAGGTAGCAGGCTTGCAAAGCTCGACGCGTTATTATTTTGCGATTAAATCGATCAACAGCCAGGGACAAGAATCGGCTATTTCAAATGTTTTAAGCGTCATAACGGCAGGAAATCAAAACAATTTCCCACCTGATGTTATTACACATGGCGCCAGTTATGCAATGGGAAATGAAGCTTATCAATATAACACGACAAACACAGCGCTGGCGGTTGGCTCTGAACCGATCACCTGGTCCAAGGTGAAAGTTCCCGACGGTTTTATGATCTATTCTGACGGCGTAATAAGCTGGACGCCAACGGAATTCGACGCGCAGAATGGCTCTTTGCTTTATATTATTCGTGCAACAAATGCTTTTGGAAGTGCTGATGACAGCGTAACTGTTGCTTTTTCCACTAACAACAAAACAGAAACGGTAACATCTGCTACTTCAGCACAGTTTCTCGATTTCTCTGAATCTGGCGTAACCATGCCCGATTTTGAAAACAATTCTGATTTATCCGGTGCGATTACTGTAAGTGAAATCGACACAATCCCGGAAAATCCTGGAGCTGCAACA
The DNA here is from genome assembly GCA_008501545.1 of Calditrichota bacterium. Lineage (GTDB taxonomy): Bacteria > Zhuqueibacterota > Zhuqueibacteria > Zhuqueibacterales > Geothermadaptataceae > Bioreactorimicrobium. The sequence continues at coordinate 674 of QQUM01000305.1, read as the reverse complement.
AGTTTTGACTTTGGAAATCAATATTGGGTCGTCGACTCTTCAGTGCCAGATAACGCATTTTCGACAACGCTTGTTTTTTATTATGATGAAAGTCAGCTGGAAGGTATATCCGAAAATGAACTCATCATCGCTCATCGTGAAAATGAGGAAGAAGAGTGGACCGCATATCCCGTGCAGCATAAAAACACTGATGAAAACACAGTCACGTTGTTGAACGTTAATCAATTCTCGATGTTTTCCACCGCTGATGATCTGCTGGCTACAGCGGTACAAAATAAGATTGCAGACGTTCCCTCGAATTTTTACTTGCACCAAAACTACCCTAATCCTTTCAATCCTGTGACAACAATTGCATTCGAAATAACTGAAACGCAATATGTCACTGTTAAAATCTATAATATCAATGGGAGACTGATTCAAACACTCATGAATCAAGAAAAAGCAGCGGGTATACACCGGATCGTTTTCGATGGTACGAATCTGGTATCGGGAATTTATTTCTATACGGTTCAAGCCGGGCAGTCTATTGCTACAAAGAAGATGCTTTTAGTGAAATAGTATCAAATGATCCGATAAAGTTGTTAATTATTAATTTTATCACTCGCAGCCACGGAGACCGTAGCTGCGAGAAACGGTCACTATGGCTGCGAGTAGGAAACGGTCACCATGCCTGC
>QQUM01000587.1 GCA_008501545.1 Calditrichota bacterium | reverse complement strand
ATTTTGTATTTACATTTACTACAATCAACGTCACTTCTACATATGAAATCTATGAAATCCAAAGCAGCGGCTTGGCAAGTCCATATGCTGGTCAGACAGTTACAACAGAAAATAATGTCGTAACGGCAGTCGGCCCTGACGGCTTCGCGATGCAAACACCGGATGCCCGTGATGATGCTGATCCCCAAACATCAAACGGTATATGGGTTTATACTGGCGGTGCCCCATCTGTTGCTGTTGGTGATCATGTTGATGTGACCGGTGAAGTTGTTGAATTTTTCGATTTGACTGAGTTTTCAAATTCTCCATCAGTTAGCCTGGTATCAGCCGGTAATCCTTTGCCGGCAGCTATCGAATTGGACGCGACAACACCATCACCTAATGCTCCACAGTCGAGCACAGAATATGAACGATTTGAGGGTATGCTTGTTCACATTGCAGCCGGTACAGTAACCAGCGGCAACCAGCGTTTCGGTTCTGATCCGATTGCAGAAGCTTTCATCGTCGCTTCGGCGACCCGCCCATTCCGTGAACCGGGTATCGCATATCCTGGCCTCGGTGGCTTGCCTGTTTGGGATGGTAACCCGGAAGTTTTCGAGCTGGATCCCGATCGTCTTGGCCTGGCAAATACTTATCTCGTTGGTGGTTCAACATTTGAAGCCACAGGCGTAATCGGTTATGAATATAGTGATTACGAATTGTGGCCAACATCACTCTCTCTCAGCAACGTTCCAACAATGCCCGGGGAAGTTCGCGATGAAACATCAAATGAGATAACAGTTGGATCATTAAATGTCGAGCGGTTGCTATCCGGTGCGAGCGACTACTCCGTACGTTTGGATAAACTTTCTCAATTTATCCGACTCACCATGAAAGCGCCCGACATTATTGCAATTCAGGAAGTTGGTGGCCAAACTGAACTCGACGCCCTCGCTGCAGAAATTTTGGCAGATGACGCCGGCCTGAATTATTCGACATACTTTGTTGGCAGCAATACCAGCAGTGATATTTTTGTTGGCTATCTCGTACGAAGTGATATTCCCGTAAGCGGTGTCGAAGAACTTGGGGCAGCCGAGACTTATACCTTTGGTGGTTCGACGAGTATTTTACACGATCGTCCACCGTTGAAAATGGTTGCACAACTTGCAGGTGGTAAAAACTTGACCGTGCTCAACGTCCACTTGCGTTCCCTTAATGGTATTGATGATCCAAGTGATGGGCCGCGTGTCCGTTACAAGCGCGATCTTGCAGCGACATCTGTCTCCAATATGGTGCAGGACCTGCAAACGGCCGATCCAAACATAAATTTGATTGTGCTTGGTGATTTTAATGCTTTTGAATTCACTGACGGCTATGTTGATGTACTTGGACAAATTATTGGCGATCCCGCAGATGCATCCGAAGCATTGATCCCCGGAACGGAAGTCGTCGAACCGAACTTAACAAATCAAGTGCTTTCAGCGGCAGCAACGAATCGTTATTCATACATTTACCAGGGAAGTGCGCAGGTATTGGATCATATTCTTACTTCATCCGCAATGAGTCCTTATGTCACCGGTCTGGAATTCGCCCGGGGCAATGCCGATGTTGGTGAAGAATACCGCAATGATGGCGGTGCTACAGCACTGTATAGTTCGGATCATGATGGTGTGGTTCTTTACATTAATGAGGATCAGTTGATCCCTGTTGAACTGACAACTTTTGCGGCAAGTGCGGGTGATGGATTTATCGAACTTGCATGGTCCACAGCTTCTGAATCAGAAAACATGGGCTTCAATGTTTATCGCAGTGAGTCAGAAAATGGTCAATACCTCAAAATTAATGAAGAGATCATCGCCGGGCAGGGCAATTCTGCTAGCGGTGCATCATATTCTTTCCAGGATAGTGATGTACTGTCGGGAAACACATATTTCTACAAAATTGCAGACGTTTCCTTCAATGGTGAAATCACTTTCCATGGCCCCGTGAGCGTTAACTACACAACGACATCTGTGTCCAATGGCGCTGCAGAATTGCCATCGGAATTTAAGTTGATGCAAAACTATCCAAATCCTTTTAATCCTGCTACAACAATTGGTTTTGCATTGCCTGAGGCAGCTGATGTGACACTTCGAATCTACAATGTCCTTGGCGTTGAAGTGAGAACCCTCGCCGAGAATAAAGCACACAACGCAGGTGAAATAACCTACACATGGGATGCGAGGAATAATGATGGCCAATTATTAAACAGTGGCGTTTATTATGTCCGCATCGAAACCGGTACCTTTACCGCGACGAAGAAAATGGTTTATCTGCGATAAATCGCATACAGACTAATCTGTTCACGTGGCAGTGACAAACTCTTGTCACGTGAACAGGATCTTTAATCCCACCCATTGACTATCGCATTAAATTTACATCCAGTTAATAAAAATCCTTTTCACACTAGATGATTGCATTCGCTCAATGAAGATGAAATTCTCCGGCAACGGGCGATGCATTATATTACAATTCCGATGGTAAATTACTTGGCGCTTGAAAGGAAATTTTGTATATAATGACTTCAATTTCATTCAGTTATTCATCTATTCGAGGTTGAATTGTCGGCATTATACATTTTGTTAGGTGTCGTAACCGGCTTGCTCAGTGGATTATTCGGAATTGGAGGCGGTCTGCTGATAATCCCTGCTTTGGTCCTCTTGTCATTCCCCCAAAAAGAAGCGCAAGGTATTGCAATGGCTGTCATGGTGCCCATTGTAATTGTTGGCGCCATCCGATACAAGCTGAATGCAGCCATTCCTGTCGATTTATCGCTTGCCGCACTTATTGCAATAGGCGCGGTAGCAGGTGTACTCATCGGTACTTCCATGATTAATGCCGTTCCAGGGCTTTTGTTACGGCGTATTTTTGCTGTTCTGTTGATTCTGGTTGCTTTGCGCATGTTTTTCGCCAGGTGAAATTGGACCCATAAACTATTGTCATTGAAAAATCGGAGATGGAATGATATTAAAAAGTTTGGACTGGATGATTATTGCAGCCTTTTTTTTGCTTTATTTAATTATCGGTGTGGTGGTGTCGCGTCGAGCAGGCAAAAATGCTGCTGAATTTTTCCTGTCCGGCCGGAACATGCCATGGTGGCTGCTGGGTGTTTCAATGGTCGCAACGACCTTCTCAACCGATACGCCAAATCTGGTCGCTGACATCGTTCGACAAAATGGCATTGCAGGAAATTGGGTTTGGTGGGCATTTCTTCTCACCGGCATGCTGACCGTGTTTGTATATGCTAGACTCTGGCGCCGTTCCGGTGTTCTTACAGATTTGGAATTTTATGAAATTCGCTACGGTGGCAATGCCGCAGCATTTTTACGTGGGTTCCGCGCTTTGTATCTTGGTGTTCTGTTTAATATTATGGTTATGGCGGCGGTCAGCCTTGCAATGATTAAAATTGGTGGCGTCATGTTGGGACTTAATCCATTGCACACGCTTGTCATCGCATCGACCGTTACTGTTCTTTACAGCACGATGGGGGGATTGCGCGGCATTCTGATTACCGATCTCGTACAATTTGCTGTTGCAATGATCGGCTCAATTGGCGCAGCATGGTTCCTCCTCGACCTACCGCAAATCGGTGGATTAAGCCAGTTATTAAATCATCCGGATGTTGCTTCAAGGCTGGACTTTATTCCGGACTTCAACAATAAAGATTTGCTTGTTACCGTATTTATTTTGCCAATTGCCGTACAATGGTGGAGTGTTTGGTATCCCGGCTCTGAACCAGGTGGAGGCGGCTATCTTGTTCAGCGCATGCTCTCGGCCAAAAATGAATCGCACGCAGTCGGTGCGACGCTTTTTTTTAACATCGCTCATTATGCGATGCGCCCATGGCCGTGGATTATCGTCGCTCTGTGTTCACTTGTGATATTTCCTGATTTACAGGCACTTAAACAAATGTTTCCACATTTGAGTGCGCAGGTTCTTGGCCATGATCTTGCCTATCCTGCAATGTTAACTTTCTTGCCAAGTGGTTTTCTTGGCCTTGTTGTCGCTTCCCTTATCGCTGCTTTTATGTCCACAATCTCAACACACCTGAACTGGGGAGCATCCTATATTGCATATGACTTTTATAAACGATTTATCAATCCTGCCGCAAATGAGAAGAAACTGGTTACGGTTGGGCGTCTTTCAACTGTTGGTTTGATGATTCTGACAATTATTTTTGCATTGCTGCTAAGCAATGCATTACAAGCCTTTCATATTCTATTGCAAATCGGAGCCGGAACTGGTTTATTATTTATTTTACGCTGGTTCTGGTGGCGTATTAATCCATATAGCGAAATTACAGCGATGGCTGTTTCATTTGTCATAGCGCTTTATTTGGAAATTTTTCACACAATGCTCGGATTTACACCGTTGTCATCTACTTTTAAGCTGTTGTTTGGCGTTGGCGTAACAACAATCGCGTGGTTGGGGATTACTTTAATTACAAAGCCGTGTGAAACTGTAACATTGCAAAAGTTTATTGATATGATAAATCCGGGTGGACCAGGCTGGAAAAATGCCCCCGTTAAGCAGATTGCTGCCGGGACGTGGAGCGTTCCTCACGGCCTGTTGTGTATGTTGTTTGGCTCAATTTCAGTTTATAGCGCGCTTTTCGGTACGGGATATATACTTTATGACAAATTGATTCCGGCAACATCACTCTGGTTTCTGGCTATCTTGTCTTCCTATGCTCTCTATCTTGTCTGGCAACGTAGATACGGCAACCAGGTACAATAATTCCTGGTGAGATATTCCTGAAAACAGCTCTATTAACGAAGGAGATTCGTAATGCAACGCAGAAGTTTTATTCAAACAAGTTTACTCGCTGCTACCGCTGTGGGCATTGCGCCCACAATTATTATGGGTAAGGAGAACCGAAAAGCACGACTGGGTTTTCTCGGTGTTGGCTTGCGCGGCCGCAGTCATCTACGTCAGGCATTGCGCCGAGATGATGTTATTGTAAACGCAATTTGTGATATCGATGCGGATGCCCTGGCAGCTTCACAGGAATTGATTAAAAAAGCTGGCAAAAAGAAAGCAGCTGAATATACCGGCAGTGAATATGCATTCCAAAAGCTCCTGGAGCGGGATGATATCGATGGTGTGATTATCGCGACACCCTGGTTGTGGCACACACCGATGGCCGTGGCGGCGATGAAAACCGGTAAATATGCCGGGGTTGAAGTTTCAGCGGCCAACAGTTTGCAGGAATGCTGGGACCTGGTGAATACATACGAAGAAACAAATGTGCCGTGTATGATTTTGGAGAATGTTTGTTACCGGCGCGATGTTATGGCCATTTTAAACATGGTTCGAAAAGGAGTATTCGGAGAACTCGTACATCTCGAATGTGGTTATCAGCATGATTTACGGCATGTGAAATTCAATGACGGAACTCCGTCACGAAGTGATGGAGTTGAATTTGGCGATAAAGCCTATTCTGAAGCCCGTTGGCGAACCTTGCACTCGGTCAAACGCAACGGCGATCTTTATCCGACCCACGGCATTGGTCCTGTCGGCACAATGTTGGACATCAATCGTGGAAATCGCTTTGTCTCGCTTACAGCAACTGCATCGAAGTCACGCGGATTGCACGATTATATTATTGAAAAGGGTGGGAGCGACCATCCAAACGCGGATGTCAGATTTCGTCTTGGTGATGTCGTGACGAGTGTCATTAAGACCGCCAATGGCGAAACGATTATCGTTCAGCACGATACAAATTTACCCCGCCCGTATTCACTCGGCTTTCGTGTCCAGGGCACAAAAGGATTGTGGATGGATATTCACGATTCCCTGTACATCGAAGGCACAAGCCCCGACCACCGTTGGGAAAGTGATAAATCATATATGACAGAATATGATCATCCGTTGTGGAAAAAATATGAAAATCTGGCATCCGGAGCGGGTCATGGTGGTATGGATTGGTTTGTGCTTCATGCATTTGTAGAGTCCATCAAACGCAAGGTCGATACCCCGTTGGATGCATACGACGCTGCAGCCTGGAGCGCTATTTCTCCCTTGTCGGAGCGTTCAATTTCCATGGGCAGTGCGCCACAACCATTTCCAAATTTTACTCGCAGCAAGTGGATTAAAAGAAAACCTGTTTTCGCTTTGGATGATTCATACTGATTCCATTTATGACTTTGGAAATGTTCCGGAAAGAGCCAGGTACTGCAATGAAACCAGCTTGATCATTGTTTTTGAACAAGCCCGGTTGTCGGGGACTTATTCAAAAGGAGCCAGGAATTGCTTTTCGATTATCTCAGCCTTGTGCGCTTACATCAGTGGCATAAAAACATTTCTGTGTTTCTGGTGCTTTTTCTCAATCAGAATAGCATCACAAAAGAGAATGTGTGGATAACTTTTGTAGCAATGCTCGCCTTTATCTGCGCATCATCTTTTGTTTATCTGATGAATGATTTTTTTGATCGGAATTTTGACCGTTCCCACCCGGTCAAACGGCATCGGCCTCTGGCTGCTGGGCGCATTTCCCCTGCAAGCGCATCCGTTTTAGCTTCCTCTGCGCTGACATTCAGCATTTTACTTGGCTGGATGGTAACACCGATGTCACTGATGACCATAATTTTGTATTTACTGGTCAACGTGATCTACAGCACATTCGGGAAAAGAATTCCATTTTTCGATGTCATTCTTTTGGCAACCGGATTTCTGCTGCGCATTCTTTGTGGAGCTTATGCTATCGATGCGTTGATCAGTTTCTGGTTTATATCAATTATAGTTCTGTTTTGTTTTCTTTTTGGATTTGCAAAACGTTTTGTTGAACTTACAAGTTACAATAATCCTACAAAATCCCGCCCCGTTCTCGCCTATTATTCAAAAGAATTATTGCAAATCATCATTTTCCTTGTAGGCAGCCTGATTGTTTTCGTTTACACATTGTACACGTTTAGTGATCGTTGCATAAGTATATTTGCCACTGAATCATTACCATACACAATTCCATTTGTTTTTTTAGGCGTCTGGCGGTTTTTCTATCAAGTGTTTCGAAAGGGAAAAGGGGAAGATCCGGCGAGTCTTCTTTTGCAGGACAAAATGCTTGCAGGTATTATCATGCTTTGGGCATTGTCTTTTACGGTATTAATTCGGTGGAATGAATGGCGATCGATGTTGAACGGTTAACGCAGCTCATCAATAAATTGGATCAAATTATTCAAAAGAACAGCTATGCTGGTTACGATCCTTTTGATGGTTTGCGAAGTGCTCTGCTGAAAATCGTTCCACTCCCCGGAGTCTATCCCAAAATTGCCTGGATTCAGTTTTTTAAAAAATTTCCCATAAACCTGCGACCGTTATTTCTTATTGCTAAAGGAATCAATCCGAAAGCAATGGGACTTTTTCTTTCCGGATACAGTTCCCTTTACAAAATCCATAAAGATAACCACGACCTGGAAAAAGCACAGTTTATTACGAATTGGCTCATCAAAAATCAGGCCCCCGGTTATAGTGGCGCCTGTTGGGGCTATAATTTTGATTGGCAGAACCGGGCATTTTTCATCCCCAAAAATACACCGACAATTGTCGGATCAGCATTTATCGGACATGCTCTTCTCGATTTCTATGAAATAACCGGGGAACAAGGGCCGCTTGCTACAGCGCAAAGCATTACCGAATTCATGCGCCATGATTTTTTCCTCTCGCAAATGGAAAATGATACAC
>QQUM01000241.1 GCA_008501545.1 Calditrichota bacterium | reverse complement strand
GTATGATGGCAGGCCTAAAAACATTTTGTTGCGATCGGGATAGGCATTGTACGCCGTGCTGGTGACATCCTCGTCCAGCTTGACCATGCCGCGGGAATCTTCGGGAGTCACGTCTTCGGGATCGCGGTAGCGGACTTTATCGTTTTTAAAATCGATGCCGGTAAAAGATGTGGTGTTGGCCATGCGCACATTGGCCAAACCGGTTGAGAAAAACAAATAACCTTCGGGATCAACCAACGCCCAGCGGCCGTCCACTTTTTCCGCTCTGAAATAGCCGGTGCCTTCCAGTTTGGGACCGTCTGCCCAGCCGCCGAACTTGCTTCTGCCAGCCATGGTGCCTTCGTCAGCCAACTGTTTTAATTCGGCGTCGGCCAATGCTTTTAATTGCTCGTCGGAGGTGATTTTGTCTTTGAAATCATTTTTGGCGGCTTGACCGTATTTATCGATGATGCCTACCAGATAGTCTTCCGCGATGGGCGGGCTTTCCACCAGACGGAAATTATCAATAATAACCGTTCTGTCTGACACGATGTGCGAAACATAAAATTTGATGGCAGCTATTTTGGAATAGTCGATTTTTGCTTTTAATCCATTGATTCGCATCTGTGTTGACTGGTTATCCCAGGGGATGGGATCGTCGCGCAAGCCCGTCTCTTTGTTGGCATATTCGCCAGACAATTCAAAATAGAATGTTTTTGTTTTGCCGATGGGCATAACGGTTGAACGCCGCACACTGTGGCCCTTTTCATTTTTCGCAACAACAAAAACCTGCATTGAAGAGCCATCATCGGTGATGTTGGTGGCGTCAAAAACCAGGCAGAAGTGCTTGAACTGACTGGCGTCGATGGGCGTTTCCGGTTTAATCATGATGCCCGCTTCTGTGTGGTCGCCGGGGAACGACAACTTCAGAGCCTGCGTGCCCTGGGTGACGCCTTTGCCGGAAACCAGCTCCATTTTCGCGTTGATGCCTTTAACAGTGGCCGGCACTGCTTCTCCTTCAAAATCCAAAACCATTTGTTGATTTTGGCCATCCCAAAACGGATCGCTCTGCGATTTGGGTGCGCAGGAATAAATTCCAAACACAAGCAATCCAAACAGGATAATTTGAATGCCGGTGATTTTTAATGCTGATTTGTTTTTCATGGTATTTTTCCTTTCTATTTTTGAATTATTGGTTTATCTATTCTGAAGTTTTAATGGCAAGATAATTTAGGGCAAAATGATTATTTTTAATTATCTTGCCCCAAATCATTTTGCCATATTTTATAATTGAAGTGTTGCCATTTTACAAATCATAATAAGCAACACATACAATACTTAAAGTGTTAAAATTTTCCTCTTTCAGGTAAGATAAATTATTACTTTTACCCATTAAATTCATAAATTTGTAATCTATCGAAATGTCTACTAAAAACGCTTTCAATAATTGATATTCAAACCCGATTCCTGTGCTAATGCCAAATCTGAGGTTATTATCGAAATTAAGATCATCTGACGGATAATATTCCTCCGGTTCCGGTTTTATTTTAACTTTTGTTTCTTGAAAAAAATTAGCCAAAATACCGAGTGAAAAATAGGGTGTGACAATAGATTTAATAACAGGTGATTCAATGCCAAAACTGGCAGAATATATATTCTGATTTGCATCGATATGCATGTTAGTGAAGTGGCTATCCACCCAGGAACGAACTCCCATAAAACTTGTATTATTGTTTGCTGATATAAAATCTAATCCCATTCTAATTTTAAAAGGCAATTTTGGTTTAATATATTTTATTCTGGTATTAATAGAATAACTGTTCCTTAATCCCAATGGAGATCGAAAACCTCCATTGGGATCTTGTGTGAAATATGTCTCGTTATCTAAATATGCATACCCCCCGCCGAATCCAACCAAAGAATTTTGAGCAAAGATAGACTGAGCTGGAATCAAAATTAGAAATAAACAATAAAACAAGATTTTTGTTTTCATATTACCCACCCAATATATTTGAATTATTGTCCAATTTATGCTGAATTAAATAGCAAGATAATTTAGGGCAAAATGATTATTTTTAAATTATCTTGCCCCAAATAATTTTGCCATCAATAGGTTTTATTTTTTTGTCTTCCGGTAAGCATCCATGCGCTTCATAGCCTTGTCTTCGTAAATCCTTTTCAGTTGCCACAGCGGACGATCCAGTGTGCATTCCCAGGCAAACAGCTTTTTGTACATTTCACGCACTTTTTCAGGGTATTCCGCCGCCAAATCGTTAACCTCGGAAATGTCTTTGCTCAAATCATAAAGCTCTGCCGGACGGTCGGGGAAGCGCAGTAGCTTCCAGTCACCTTCGCGGATAACGCCCCGGTTTTCTTTTTTCCAGTAAAGTGTCTGGTGCGGGCGGTCCTTGTTTTTGCCCAACACATACGGCAGCAGATCTACACCATCCAATCCATCCAAATTTTTCGCGTTACCGCCGCCGGCATTAAAGAAAGTGGGCAGCAAATCCAATGTGCTGATGGGATATTCGTACTCGGAATTCTTCGGGATAACACCTGGCCAGCGCATCAAAAAAGGCACGCGGATGCCACCTTCCAAATGATTGGCTTTTGTGCCGCTCAAAGGATGATTTAGCGACGCGTTGGTATCGGACGGTCCGCCGTTGTCGTTGGTGAAAATCACAACGGTGTTTTCATCAAGACCGAGTTTCGAAACTTTATCGAGCAACCGTCCAATAGCGCGATCCATGGACAAGGTCATGGCAGCCAGTTTTTGCCGTTTTCCGGTTAGGTTGGGGAATTCTTTTAAATCTTTTTTCTCAGCGTGCATCGGCGTGTGCACGGCATTGAAAGACAGAATTGCAAAAAACGGTTTGTCCTTATTTCGCTCGACAAACAAGGCTGTTTCATCAGCCAGGACATCGGTGAAATATTTGTCGCTTTCGCCGCGCTTGCCGAAGTCGCGCTCCAGCCAGTTTTCCATGTTGTGGTTTGGATTTTTCTCGTTAAATGGAAAATAACTGCGGGCGCCGCCACGGATGCCGTAAAATTCGTCAAATCCCCTTTTGGTGGGATGATAGCGATCGACATTGCCCTGATGCCATTTGCCGAAATAGGCGGTTTTGTAGCCCAGGCTTTTCATGTAATCGCCCATGGTTTTTTGATCCAGGGGCAGCCCCATTTCATCGCCCATCAAGGCGGAATTGCTCATGTAACCGGGCACATTGTTTTCCTCATAGCCAAAACGTTGTTGATATTTGCCCGTCAAAAGTCCGGCGCGGGATGGGCCGCACACCGCAGCAGTGACATAGGCTTGTTTGAAAAGCATGCCCTGTTTTGCCAGTTTATCAAGATAGGGTGTTTTCATCACCTTGCTGCCGTGAAAGCCAAAATCCGCATAACCGGCGTCATCGGAAATAATAAGCAAAATATTGGGCTTTGTTTGCGCGGTTGATATTGATGGATTCGAAATGAAAATTATAATCAGAGTAAAAAATGTGAGGGTGTAGATTATTGTTTTATGCATATTTTCCTCCATAGTTCTCAAGACCTAATAAGCGCTGGTAATCGCGGAGTCGCCGAGACGCTGAGATTCGCAGAGATTTTTAAAAATTTTACTCTGCGGTTCTCTGCGCCTTTGCGACTCCGCGTTTTAAAAGATCATTGTTTAATCAAATCCAATTGAATTCGCCTGCTAAACTTCAACATCTTCGAACATCATCGCATTAACAAATTCATCATTAAAATCCGGTCGGCCAGAGAGTTCGATGTATTGGGATTTGTCGATCACTTTTTGAACTTCCCGCTCAAAATCAACGGATTTCAGCGCCAACTGCGCACCGGTTCCAGCGTTGTTGCCGATGGGGATAATTTTCGAATGCAGTTCCGCAGGCAGCATGCCGATTTGAATGGCATTTTTCACATTGATGTAATTTCCGAATCCACCGGCCAGATAAAGCTTGTCGATTTGATCAAAGGTGATCCCGGCTTCTTTCATCATTATTTTAATGCCGGTGTAAATCGCCGACTTGGCCAACTGCACCTCGCTGACATCTTTTGGCGTTATCACAATGTCGTGATCGAGAACGGTTTCAATTTGAGGAGCGATTACGACCGGCTCACCAGCCATTCCCATAATTCCGATTGTACCAAGTCGAATTAAATCGCCGATGATGTCGATCAAACCGGAGCCGCAAATGCCCACCGGTTTTTTATCGCCGATAGTTTGATATGTGCCATCTGCATATCCGGAAATGGCGCCTTCGATTCCACCAACGCCGCATTGAATACGCGCCCCTTCGAAAGCGGGCCCTGCAGCGGTGGCGCAGCTAAAAATTTTATCCCGGTTGCCCAAGGCAATTTCACCGTTGGTGCCAATATCGATATAAAGTGAGAATTTTTCGCTGTCGGCCATATCCGTTGCCGCCACGCCTGCAACTATATCGGCGCCGACGTATCCCGCCACTGACGGCAGCACGTGAATACGCGCATGTTTGTTAATATTGAGAGAGATATCGGCGCTTTTCAAAATTTTAGCTTCAGTAAAAACAGGCGTGAAAGGCGCGTGCGCGATGGAAGTCGGATCCGTCGCCAGCAGCAAATGCAGCATCACCGTGTTGCCGACGAAGGACACGGCGAAAATATCATCCCTTTCCACTTTTGCTTCGGCGCAGAGTCTCGTAATACCGTGATTCAATTGCTCAATGATGACGTCCTGCATGAGCGACAGAGCGCCGTCATTTTCCATGCAATATTGGATGCGGGAGATCACATCAGCGCCGTAAGTTGCTTGCGGATTGATGAATGAGGTCACGCCGACATCTTCGCCGCTCAGCAAATCGATCAGGTACATCACCACCGTCGTTGTGCCGATATCGACAGCTACACCGTAAATGCGTTTTTTGTAATCGTTCGATTTGGGCAGCATGGCGATGGTTTTGTCTTTGTACGAAACGATCTGCTGCACCCCAAAATCCACAACCGCAAAACCCGAAGACGCTTTTACCTGGCGAACATGTGGATTCAATTTCTCCAGAATGACAAACTTGCGTGAATCCGGAATGGCAACCTGGATGTCTTCGTTGACTGCAAAGTCGCAAGCCAGCTCGATTCCGCGCCCGGCGATGTTTACTTCGCACTTGCGGCAGTTCTTTTTCCCACCGCATGGGGCCAGAACAAATCGGCCGTTTTTCTGGAAAATATCCAGCAAGTTCTCTCCATCGTGGGCGTCAAGCGTGAACTGCTGCTCGCCGTCATCAACGGAGACTAAATGGGTAGTTTTTTGATGATTATTTTGGGACATCATAAACACGTATTGAAAAAAAGTTAAAGGCAAAATATTTACTCAGCCTTGCAACAACCTCGGAGCATCCTGAGTAATCCCGCCCGCTTTTTAGGCGGGATGTATCGAAGGGTGCGGACATCGATCATGATTCATTTTTTCATTCGAAATGCCAGCTTTTTAGCCAGATACTGCAACAAATCCCAATCGCTTGCAATTAACACTTCCTTCTTCGCTCCGCTCCATTTCTTAACTTTTTGTTCTGCTAAATAGGCTGAATCTTCATCAGGCATTTCTTGAGTAAAAAGGACTTCAATTGGCAATCGCTTTTTAGTCCATTCAGCGCCTTCGCCAAGTTGGTGTTCTTTTATTCGTAGATCAATATTTGTTGTTGAACCAGTGTAGTAAGTACCATCGCTGCATTTAAGGATATAAACCCATGCGCGTTTCATACATCTTAATTTCTAAATTAATTCGATGTTCCAAATTACGAACTTTTTGGTAATGCTTCCTTTTCACAAACGCCCGCACCCTTCGATACGCCCCGGAAAAAACACCGGGGCTACCCAGGATGCTTCGAGTTGTTCCAAAGCGAAATAGTCATGTAATCTGCCATCATTATATCACTTATCAATCCTGCACCGCTTCAAACATCGCCTTTATATTTTCCGGATTCACTTCTTCCAAAATTGCTTCGTGACTCGGTGAAATCACCAATCCTGTTGGGAACAGTTCTCGCAGTTCATGAACACGTTTCTTGATCTGTTCCGGCATTCCCTGCACCAGCAAATGCTGCGCGTCCAGACCGCCGACGAAGGAGACTTTGTCGCCGAATTCAGGTGCTATTTTTTCCGCTTCCATATTTGTCGCCAAAGCCTGCATCGGGTGAATGGCGTCGACACCCGCTTCGATCAGGTCGGGAATGATTTCATAAATCGAGCCGCAGGAGTGGTGAATTACTTTCAGGTCGTAGGCGTGCGCCTGGTCCACCAATTGTTTGGTGCCTGCCATTCCAAATTGGCGAAACTGCTCCGGTGCGATGACCATGCTCGTTTGCGCGCCGTAGTCGTTGCCGATGAGCACAGCATCGAGCATGCCTCTGGTGGATTCAAAAAATATTTCATTGGCTTTCAGATAAAAATCGACAATGCGATCACAAATGCCCTGGAACATATCCGGCGCCATCATCATCTGAATGCAGCCGTTTTCCATGCCAAAGGCCGCCCAGGTATCCTGGAAAAAGGACGACCAGATAATGCCCACAACCGCGCGATCGGGCATGGCCTTGCTCACCTCTGCCCGGCATTCTTCAGGATCAATGTAATTAGCCGGATCAGGCCAATCAAAATCTTCGATGCGCGTCGGATCGCTGACGTCTTCAAAGAATCCAGGCGCGTTGAGCGTGCGGTGCTCATTTTTTACTTTTCCCTGCCGAGCGAAATCGAACGCCATGTAAATAGCGTCGCCGCTTGGGGAGTGGTACGGCAACTCCACCGGATAAATATCATCGTTGATGATTTCGCGAATGCCATCGATGCTGTTCACGCCGAAATACTGCATGAGACCCGGTTCTGCTTTTGCATCCGGCAAGCCCAGCCACGATGCGGGATAATCCACCTTTTCCCGGGCGATTGTTCGAAAAAATCGTTCTTTTTTATCCATGGTTTTCTCACATCTTATTAATTCTCAATCAATTCAGCTTCTTTCACCAGCGTCGGAACGATGCTCTCCCACATAACGGGTAAAAGATGGATGCCACGAACACCGGTTATATTTTTAAGTTCCGAGATGATTTCAACAGCAATCCCGACGCCTTCTTCCTTGGGATCAGTTGCATTTTCCATACGCTCGACATAACCGCCATTGATTTTCATACCCGGCACATTGTCTTTCATATAAAGCAATGCACGAACAGATCGGACCGGCATGACGCCCGCAAAAATTGCGCATTGCTCATGAAGCCCCGCTTCAACGACTTTTTCCATCCAGCGAGTAAACAATTCAAGATCAAAAACAGGCTGGGTTTGGATGAAGTGAGCGCCCGCTTCGATCTTTTTGTGCAGGCGAATGACTCGCATTTCAAATGGTTCGGCAAACGGATTGGCTGCCGCGCCAATGAGAAACTGTGGCGCTTTTTTCATTTCTTTTCCAGATAACAAATAGCCTGAATTGAGCTGCGCAACCGTGGCAATGAGCTGCACCGAATCGAGATCAAAAACACCTTTTGCTTCAGGATTGTCGCCAAATCTCTGGTGATCACCGGTTAGACACAGCACGTTTTCCATGCCCAGCGCTGCGGCGCCCAGCAAATCGCTCTGCATGGCGATGCGGTTGCGGTCGCGACAGGTCATCTGCATGATCGGCTCCACACCTTCTTCCAGCAAAATGCGGGTGGATGCAATGCTCGACATGCGCGCCCTCCCGCTCTGGTTCTCGGTCATGTTCACCGCATCG
>QQUM01000480.1 GCA_008501545.1 Calditrichota bacterium | reverse complement strand
AGCAGAAATGGGCGGATAAAACGAGCTGGGGCCTCGGTGTGCAATATGATGTAACAAGCAATTTTGCATTGCTCGGAGGCTACCGGATTGAACCGCAGGTTTTTATCCCGGATGGTTCCGCTGATCTCGAAAATGGACCAGATGCGGAAGCGTATTCTCTCGGCGCAAGCTTGACGGTGAGCAAAATCCGTCTCGATTTCGCCTGGCAGAGATCAAAGATGCAATATTTCGACGCGTATTTCAGCAACACAAATTTTGCTTACGAAAGTCAGGATCGCTTGTTGAGCGGCGTGACGTTGGTTTATTGAAAAATATTGCTGTTGGCTATTAGCTATTGGCTGTTTGTCTTTTGCCAAAAGCCAAAAGCTAATTACAAGCATCCTGAGTAGTCCCACTTGCTTTTAAGCGGGACGTATCGAAGGGGCGGTGTTGATCCGATACCCGCACCCCTCGATACATTCCGTCAAAAAGCAGACGGAACACTCGGGATGCTACCCGATTCTTTTTAGCAACAATTCCATAAAATCCATATTCCTAATAACTTAAGGAGGTTTTAAAATGAAAGTTGGAAAAATGCTACTGCTCATTTTGGCAGCGCTCTGCTTCACTTTCCAAATGGCAACTGCACAAACGGTGGAGGTCGCTGAGGACGCCCAGGCGCCAACTGGAGGCACCTTGATGGACGCGCTGAATTTCCTCAACGACGGTGTGCTCAATGCCGACACCTTGCTGCTCACCACATCCGGTGGTCAGTATGGCGTTGAAAATTATGTATTTTTAACACCGATCGCCATCGTTGCTGCGCCGGGTCTGGCCGAAAAGCCACAATTGCGTCCACGCGTGCGTGCCTACAAAGGCAACGAGCTGTTCCAATTGCGCAACGATCTGACTTTGGACGGCATCGTTTTCGATGGCACCGTGATGAATTCCACTGAACTGGATTCTATCAAGCGTGTGTTCAAAGTCTATGATACTGAAAATGGCCCAAACAATGAGCCTGATTTCACCCTTACCAATTGTGATATGCGCAATGTTTATCTCAATGGCGATCCGGTTCTTGATGTTGAAGGCAAATTTATGGAATTTGATAAATCTGCTTCAACTGGCGCTGTTCTTGTTGAAAACTGTACTTTCACTAATTTTGGTGATGAAGTTTTCAACGCTTCCAATGCTTACAAATCAGACCACATTGTAACTGTTCCGCACGGTGGCCATTTTTCTTCGTTCACCTTGCGTAATAGCACCTTCAATAACGTTGATGGTTCCTGTATCAAGCTGAATGGCGATGCCGATTCCACAACCGTTGATGGTCCTGTTTTATTGGAAAATCTGACATTCTACTTCTGCCAGCGCCGTGTTATCTGGACCCGCGACCTGCTGAACGAAACTGTGCGCAATATTCTCATCGTAAATTCAAAATTAGGCCACGAGACTTTTGGTGGCGCCGAAGAACTCATGCACGTTGAAATGTATGGTTCATCCATCGCCCACGTTGACACCTTCAATATTGAAGGTGTGAAGTCCGATGGTGACACGGTATGGGTTGCAGAGCAGCCTTTTGTTGTCGCTGGCGGTTCGAAAAACGGCGCTTTCAGGTCAGCAGTTTTGGATTATTACTCAATCTACAATTACGATCCGATGTTTGCTGACCCCGATAACGGCGATTTTACACTCGCCGCAGATAGCCCTGTAATGACTCTTGGTCACGATGGCGGCCCATTAGGTGATCGCAATTGGGCAACCAACAAACCTGCCGGCAACGTAGTTGAAATCGTTGAAGACGCTCAGGCGCCAACAGGAGGCACCCTGATGGATGCTTTGAATTTCCTCAACGACGGTGTGCTCACTGCAGATACCTTGCTGCTCACCACATCCGGTGGTCAGTATGGCGTTGAAAATTATGTATTTTTAACACCGATCGCCATCGTTGCTGCGCCGGGTCTGGCCGAAAAGCCACAATTGCGTCCACGCGTGCGTGCCTACAAAGGCAACGAGCTGTTCCAATTGCGCAACGATCTGACTTTGGACGGCATCGTTTTCGATGGCACCGTGATGAATTCCACTGAACTGGATTCTATCAAGCGTGTGTTCAAAGTCTATGATACTGAAAATGGCCCCAACAATGAGCCTGATTTCACCCTTACCAATTGTGATATGCGCAATGTTTATCTCAATGGCGATCCGGTTCTTGATGTTGAAGGCAAATTTATGGAATTTGATAAATCTGCTTCCACGGGTCGCGTTCTTGTTGAAAACTGTACCTTTACCAATTTTGGTGATGAAGTTTTCAACGCTTCCAATGCTTACAAGTCCGACCATATTGTAACCGTTCCGCACGGTGGCCATTTTTCTTCGTTCACCTTGCGTAATAGCACCTTCAATAACGTTGATGGTTCTGCAATCAAGCTGAACGGAGACGCAGATTCCACAACCGTTGACGGTACAGTTTTGCTGGAAAATCTGACATTCTACTTCTGCCAGCGTCGTGTTATCTGGACGCGTGATCTGATGAATGAAACCGTGCGTAATATTCTTATCGTTAATTCGAAATTAGGCCATGAAACATTCGGCGGCGCCGATGAACTGATGCGTGTTGAGATGATTGGTTCAAGCATTGCTTATGTTGATACTTTTAACATCGAAGGTGTGAAGGCTGATGGCGACACGGTATTTATCGCAGATGAGGCATTCAAAGTTTCGGGTGGTTCCAAGAATGGTTCACAGATATCCGCCGTTTTTGATGCATCGACACTCTTTAATGTCGATCCAATGTTTGCCGATCCTGATAATGGTGATTTCAGCCTGGCATCAGATTCTCCAGTCCTGACATTGGCTCATGACGGTGGCGCTCTCGGCGATCGCAACTGGGCGCCAAAAACAGGCACTGCGGTACAAGATGAAACTCCAGCAATCCCAACAGGATTTACACTTGAGCAGAATTATCCGAATCCATTCAATCCGGAAACGACAATTCGTTATTCACTGCCGCACAATGCTCAGGTTAAACTGCAAATCTTTAATATTCTTGGACGCCAGGTAGCAACACTGGTTGACGCACAGCAAAGCGCTGGAACCCACACGCTTATCTGGAACGCCACGAATGTAGCTTCAGGTGTTTATTTCTACAGACTAAATATTGGATCTGATGTTCAGACCAAGAAAATGATGCTGCTGCGATAAGGAAAATTTAGTATCCATATCTGAGCATCCTTAGTATCCCGCTCATTTTTAGAGCGGGATACATCGATTTATATTACAATTTGCAAAAGTTTTGTCTTATTAATCATTTTCTGGAAGTCATGCCGGGTTCGATGTTTTTTATCGAATCCCGGCATCTCCCTGTTCGAAGCAGGCTCAAAAAGATTCCGGTACGCCAAAATCGGGCGACCGGAATGACTACAAACATCGGACAATTCTTTTGCAAATCGGTATAGGGGAGAGTTAAGCTGATTTACGAAAATTTGGCTGTAACGGTACATAATTTTTAATAGAAGCTTTTCGTCTCAAACGATAAAGCACATAATTTTAATCAAAAAAATGAGATGAATTGTAAGCAATCATCCTTGAAATGGCATCATGAGAGAATATTTACTGGCACAAAAGAAAAAGATCGAAATAGATAAATGGTGTGAAGGACATAACCTGCAAAGAGATCCGGGAAAGGAATTCATTTTGTCGTGGATATTCCAGAATGGTGCCTGGTTTCGTCAGGCTTGGGAAACGTCTCTGTGCAAATCATGCTGTTTATCATCTGAATGCGGTTACAAGGTGCAACATGAGTGCACTTTATATAAACAATCACTTACGTCTACTTAAAAATATCTGTTTTCAAATGAACATACCACTCCATAAATCCATCCGCTTCGTTTTACTGGTCCTGTTTGTAGCAACAAGCCAACTCACTGCCACCGACTATTTTGTTCACAATACAAGCGAAATCAACAACGCTCTTCCTCAACTGCAGCCAGGCGACACGGTGACAATGGCCAACGGATTATGGAGTAGCGTAACAATCGTTTTCGAAGGCGAAGGTACTGAAACCAATCCCATCACCTTGCGCGCGCAAACGCCCGGGCAGGTTGTGATTAGCGGCAATTCCAAATTGCAAATCGGCGGTTCCTGGATGGTCGTCGATGGCCTGCGCTTTCTTGACGGGACCACTACCGACAGCCATGTTATCCGCTTCCGTACGAGTGGCAAAGGCTCGGCGAAACACTGCCGTCTGACCAATACATCAATCGAAAATTACAGCCCTGAAAACGATGGCGACGAATTTAAATGGGTTTCCCTCTATGGTCAGTACAACCGAGTCGACCATTGCTTCTTTTCCGGTAAAACCAATGAAGGCGCCTTGCTGGTTGTATGGGGCGATGCGGAACCCGATTATCACCTGATCGACAATAATTATTTTGGCAACCGCCCGCCTTTGGGTAGGAATGGGGCGGAGATTATTCGGGTCGGCACCAGCGAGTGGTCGATGCACGATTCGAAAACCATAGTTGAATGGAATTATTTTGAGCGTTGTAATGGAGAGATCGAAATCATTTCCAATAAAATGGGTGATAATGTTTTTCGTCACAATACTTTTTTTGATAATGCTGGCATGTTGACTTTGCGTCACGGTAACCGCTCTCAAATTTATGGCAATTTTTTCTTTGGCAATCAAAATTCACAAGCCGGTGGTGTTCGCATCATTGGTGAAGATCACAAAGTTTATAATAATTATTTTCAGGATCTGCATGGCTCCGAGTGGCGCTCCGCCATAACTTTTATGAACGGTGTGCCCGACTCGCCGCTCAACCGTTATTTCCAGGTTAAAAGAGCCCTTGTCGCTTTCAATACTTTTGTCGATTGCAAGAGCGCGATTGCAATCGGCGCCGGCGTGGATTCTGAACTCACTCTGCCACCATTGGATTGCACCATTGCAAACAATGCTTTGATTTCCGAAGGCGAAACCGTCATTACCCAGTTTGACACACCCATCAATCTTGAATGGCAAGGCAATATCATGTTTGGCGCCGCGTTGGGCATCGAACAGCCCGCTGGAATAAATTGGACTGATCCAAAACTGGCGATTGCGGTGGATAGTATCTGGCGTCCTTTGCCAGATAGTCCTGTTATCGGCGCAGCCCTTGGCGAATACGATGTTATCACCGAAGATTTTGATGGGCATCCCAGAACACAGCCTTTTGATGTGGGTGCCGATGAAGTTTCATCAGATCCGGTGGTTTACACACCATTGACAGCGGAGCATGTTGGCCCTAATTGGGAGAGCGTGGTGCTGCCCAACGTGCTCTCAGTCACGATCGAAGGCCGGGGATCGGTTAAATTAAATCCTCCCGGCGGTCTTTACGAAGACAGCACAGAGGTAACACTCACTGCAGTTCCCGCAGATTCTTCGACGTGGTTTTCCAAATGGACGGGTGATGTCTCATCCACAGAAAATCCATTAACGTTGCTCATCACAGAAGATGTATCAGTTACCGCGGTTTTTGAATCTCTGCCCGAATACAATATTTTGACCTGGATCACGGGACAAGGCTCCGTATTATTCGATCCTCCCGGTGAAACTTGGGTGCAAGGCACAATCGTCAAAGTGACAGCCAAACCCGCAGCCGGATGGAAGTTTGACAGCTGGAAAAGTCCCTTTGCCGACAGTGCCGCTACAATGCATATCACGATGGATACCAACAAACTCCTGCAGCCTGTTTTTGTGGAAGATGCAGGCGGAGGCTCCCATGGCGTTTTGGAAATAGACGATACCGATGATTTGGGCGAAGCTGTGCAATCCGCTTATGCTCAGGGCCTCGATACGCTGATGCTCACCACAAGCGGCGGTGTTTACACCACCAATGACACCCTCGGCGTTATCATTTCCCAACCACTAACGATTCTCGCAGCGCCCAATCTCGATAAAAAGCCGATTTTAATCAACTCTGATCCCAATCAAAAAAACATCGAAATACTTCGAGTTTATGATGATCTCATAGTCGAAGGAATTGTATTTGACGGTGGGCATGATTTGTCGCATGGGATGAAATACGCCATTCGCGTGCAGCCCGATGACAGCGGTTTAACGCCTCGTCGTGGAGTGAATATCACACTGAAAGATTGTGATTTTAAAGATTTTTATCAGGACAAAAATCCGGATGGTGATGGACATGCGCTGCGTTTTGGCACAGGCGCTGTTGGCGGGACGGTGCGCATCGAGAATTGCACGTTTACGAACTTTGGCTATGAAGCGATTCGTATTTCCGACACAGAAAAATTTAACACCGACCGCGCTGTCGATTCCCTCATCGTGCGCAACTGCACGTTTGTGAATATCGACGCTGAATGCATCCGATTTTATGCTGATGAAAATTCTGCAACGCCCGACGCTTATGTTTTAATGGAACATTTAACCATATACCACAGCGCCACACGAGTGGCATACATTAAAAACAATGAAAATACAATTTTCCGAAACATCATCATTGCCAAAAGCCGCACTTCCGGTCATAGTCGTGACGGCGATTTATTTGAAGTGCAATCGCCTGGCTCTGTCTCCAGCCATATCGATACGTTTCAGGTGAAAGCTGTGGACATGAAGGCGCCAAAGGGGGGAACTGTGCTTGAAAACACAATTTATGGCTACGACCCCATGTTCGCTGATCCACAAAACGGCGATTTTACGCTCGATACCAATTCGCCAGTCTTGAATCTGGCCCATGACGGCAGCGCTTTGGGTGACTTGCGCTGGGCCGGAAACTCGACTGTGGTATTCGAAGAGACTCCGGCAATGCCAACTGGGTTTGCTTTAGAACAGAATTATCCCAACCCATTTAATCCGACAACAACGATTCGCTTTGTGCTTCCCGAGGGCGCTCATGTCAAACTGCAAATTTTTAATGTGTTGTGGCAGCACATTGCAACGCTCGTGGATGGACAACGGAATGCCGGGAATCATACTGTTATGTGGGATGCCGCTGATGTGGCTTCGGGGATATATTTTTACAGATTGCAGATTGATGATGGAAAAATGGCGTCGAAGAAAATGATGCTGCTTCGTTGATTTACATGTTTTTTTGGTTCTTTTTTGATCAAGCAAAGCCAACGGCCGGCGAAGCAAAAAGAACATACGATAAATTTTACCTCAGTATGTATTTAGATTTAAAAATTAACTGGACGCTGGAGCGTCCAAGTACGCATTACAATGCAGAGCATTGTAACGAGCTTAATGTTGCATAATGAGAGAACAAAATGAAAAACTATTTTAAAAAACCATTATTTCCATTGCTATTCTTGTTGGTCGCCGTGGCATTGATTTTACACAGCTGCTCAAATCCGATTATGGATGCAGAATTGCAGTCGGATGAAGAACTTACATTGGATACAGAATTGCCAGAGAGTTCCAAACCACCATTGGATACAATAACGCAGGATTCATCAGCTGCCGGTGAGAATTATGCAGGATATCCGAGCGATGTAATATCATTCTACGACCAATGGAGAATCACGATGGGTGATGGTTCCAGCGCTAGAAATTTAGTGAATTATGAACATGAAGATTACTTCTTCAATACGAATGATGGCACTGACTGGGTGGTTTATAAAACGCCCAATTCCGGCGGCACCACGCCCAATTCATCCAATACACGATCAGAATTAAGACAATCAGCAGAATGGACGCCTGAAATCGGCGGTAAATTGACCGGGACGTTAAAAGTAATGAA
>QQUM01000157.1 GCA_008501545.1 Calditrichota bacterium | reverse complement strand
GGGCACGAGGAAGGGGTGCCAATTTCCAAACTTAAAGTTGGGGATCGCATTATTGTGCGAAACCGTGAGCTTATTCCTGCAGATGCAAAATTGCTCTCGCCCTCCGCACAAATCGACTACAGTTTTGTTACGGGCGAGTCACGGCTGGTAACGAAGAATGAAAGTGATTTTATCTATGCGGGTGGCCGACTGTCCGGAATCGCTGCTGAATTCGAAATTAAAGAAGAAGTTTCGCAGAGTTACCTGACACGTCTGTGGAATCATGATGCATTCAGCGAACACAATCAAAGCACCATCCATTCAATTTCAGACACTGTTTCAAAGTATTTTACCTTTATCGTTATAGGAATCGCAGTGGCGGCAGGGTTATTCTGGTTGCCCCGTGATATTTCGATCGCATGGAATGCATTTACCGCTGTGCTGATTATTGCCTGTCCCTGTGCTTTGGCGCTCTCGATACCATTTACTTTGGGGAATGCGCTTCGATTGTTAGGTCGCAGTTCATTTATCGCGAAAAATATTGAAACCATCGAAAAACTGGCAAAAATAGATGCAATCATCTTTGATAAAACAGGTACCCTTACGAACCAGGGCGGCGAATCGGTGATTTTTCATAGCTTGACCGATACGTCACTTTCCGACAAGGAAATGCTGCAGGTCAAAACACTTGCCAGACAATCAACACACCCGTTGAGTTACCGGATTTATCAATCGACGGCAGGACGTGTATTCGAACCGCTCATGAATTATAGAGAGGAGGAAGGCGCCGGAATTTCTGGTGAAATTGAGGGCAAGAAAATTCATCTCGGTTCCAGAGAATGGCTGCTTTCCGAGCTCGGCCCCTTTGCGAATGGTTTTAAAAATCCAGCCGGCAGCTCGGCATATGTGGCGATCGATGGCAGGATTCGTGGCCGGTTTGAATTCAAAAATTCATTTCGTCCAGGGTTGCAAGAAACGATAACGGAACTTGAGAAAGACTATTCAATTGCCTTGCTCTCAGGTGATAACGATCATGAACGAGCACAGTTGGAAGAGTTTTTCGGTCAGGATAAAGATTTGTTTTTTGAACAGAGTCCGGGTGATAAACTTGCGTATATCCAGCGAAAACAAAGAGAAGGCCGAAATGTGCTGATGATTGGTGACGGCCTCAATGATGCCGGTGCATTAAAACAAAGCGATGTTGGTGTTGCCATTTCGGACGACATTTCCGCATTTAGCCCGGCCTGTGATGCCATTTTAATAGGAAAACGGTTGCACAATTTCTCAAGGTTTTTAAATTTCAGCCAATCCTGTATTAAAATTGTTTATATTAGTTTCTTGTTGTCTTTTATTTATAATGTTGTTGGATTCTTTTTCTCAGTGCAGGGGCTTTTATCACCGCTATTCGCAGCGGTCCTCATGCCACTCAGTTCCATAACCGTTGTCTCCTTTGCTACGATGGCAACGACCCTGGAAGCAAAACGCAAGGAAATTATCTGATGCCAATAATATTTTTACTTATATCAATTAGTCTTCTGTTAGCTTTGGGGTTTTTGATCGCTTTTATCTGGGCAGTGAAAAGCGGTCAATTTGATGACGCATATACCCCGTCTGTGAGAATGCTAATGGATGATGTCACTCACAAACCAAAAAGGATGGAGAAGTAGTGTATGCCTGTTGAACAATTCTATTACGACAATCGCATAACACGTGATTTTGCGATTGCCACGATGCTTTGGGGTGTTGTGGGCATGCTCGTGGGTATAATTGTCGCATTGCAAATATACCTGCCGGAATTAAACTTTGGTCTTGCCTATACGACCTTCGGTCGTTTGCGTCCACTGCACACAAATGCAGTGGTCTTTGCATTTGCCGGGAATGCCATTTTCATGGGAATCTATTACAGCTTGCAGCGACTCTGTAAAGCGCGTATGTGGAGCGATTTCCTGAGTAAATTTCATTTCTGGGGATGGCAAGCCATTATCGTTGCTGCTGCTGTTACCTTGTTGCTTGGATACACAACATCAAAAGAATATGCCGAACTGGAATGGCCAATAGACATCGCTATTGCCGTGGTTTGGGTCGCTTTTACAGTCAATATGTTTGGAACCATTATTAAACGTCGTGAGCGTCACATGTACGTTGCTATCTGGTTCTATATTGCGACTGTTATTACTGTTGCTGTGTTGCATATTTTCAATTCTCTGGAAATACCGGTTTCCTTCTGGAAAAGTTATTCCGTCTATGCCGGTGTTCAGGATGCACTCGTTCAATGGTGGTATGGTCACAACGCCGTAGCTTTCTTTTTGACCACGCCATTTTTAGGCTTGATGTATTACTACCTGCCTAAAGCCGCCAATCGCCCTGTTTTTTCTTATCGCTTATCAATCGTCCACTTCTGGGCTTTGATTTTTATTTACATCTGGGCTGGTCCGCACCACCTGCTGTATACTTCGCTGCCGGATTGGGCGCAAACATTGGGTATGGTTTTTTCTCTCATGCTGATCTCGCCATCATGGGGTGGTATGCTGAATGGGTTGCTGACACTGCGGGGTGCATGGGATCGTGTTCGTGAAGATCCGATTCTCAAGTTTATGGTCGTTTCCGTGACGGCTTACGGTATGAGTACTTTCGAAGGGCCGATGCTTTCTATCAAAAGTGTAAATGCATTGTCGCACTACACGGACTGGACTGTCGCCCACGTTCATATTGGAACCTTGGGTTGGAATGGTTTTCTCACTTTCGGTGTCGCTTACTGGTTATTCCCTCGAATTTACAAAACCAAACTACACTCTGTTTCGTTAGCAAATTTGCATTTTTGGATTGGAACACTCGGTATATTGTTCTGGGTTATCCCGATGTACTGGTCTGGAATTACCCAGGGTTTGATGTGGAAACAATTTACCAGTGACGGCTTGTTGCAATATCCGAATTTTCTGGAAACCGTGCTGCAGATCGTACCGATGTACATTATTCGCTCCATTGGTGGAACCATCTATTTCGTCGGGGTGCTGATAGGAGTTGTCAATCTATATAAAACAGCCAAGAGTGGCAGCCTGGTGGCAGATGAAGCTGCCGAGGCACCAGCCCTGGAACCTGAAGAAGGCGCACACGGCCATGTATACTGGCACCGTTGGATCGAAAGCCGCCCAATTCGTTTCCTCGTTGTTACACTCATTGCGATTCTCATTGGTGGGCTGGTAGAAATTATTCCGTTCCTCACCGATAAATCACAGATTCCAACGATTTCAACTGTGAAGCCTTATACACCACTGGAGCTGGAAGGACGTGATATTTACATACGTGAAGGATGTAATAATTGTCACTCCCAGATGATTCGTCCATTCCGTTCTGAAACAGAACGTTATGGTGAATACTCTAAAGTCGGCGAATTTGTATACGATCATCCATTTCTCTGGGGATCGAAACGTACAGGTCCTGACTTACACAGGATTGGCAAAAAATATCCCGATGGCTGGCACTACAATCACATGAAAGATCCGCGTTCGATGTCGCCAGGCTCATTGATGCCGCCGTATCCATGGTTAATCAGCAATACACTGGATGCGAGCGATATCAAAGGTAAAATCAGTGCAATGCGCACACTTGGCGTGCCATATGAAGATGGCTATGAGGACAAAGCCGAAGCTGACTTGAAAGCGCAAGCTGAGACAATCGTCGCCAATTTGAAAGCTTCGACAATCGAAACAAGTGCGGATAAAGAAATCATTGCGTTGATCGCATATTTACAACGCCTTGGTACAGATATAAAAGTCGGCCGTGAAGTTGAGACGACTGACATCAGTGCCCTGCCGGTCCCGGATGTAACCGCGTTAACCGATGCCGCAAGCATCGAAAGTGGTGAGGCAATTTGGCAGAAAAACTGTGTCGTTTGCCACGGTGATCAGGGACAGGGTCTCATCGGGCCGAATATGACGGATAATTACTGGATACATGGTGATGGAAGTATTGGCACAGTCCTGAATGTAATTCGGGAAGGTGTACCTGCCAAAGGGATGATTCCCTGGAAAACAACCCTGACAGAGAAAGAAATGCTTGAGGTTGGTAGTTACATCCTGGCAAAACTGCATGGAACCAATCCACCAAATCCAAAAGCACCGGAAGGCACGTTGGTTGAAGAATAAAGTCAAATCATTCGGGATTATTTAAAACGAGTGAAAGTAGCCGGAACAATCCTGGGATAAATTCTGTGGAAGACAGGAGTTTCAGGCGAAGATCCCGGCTACTTTTAAAATCCCTAAATGGAGCTTAACGATGTTCAGAGATGTTTTAGCACATTTTGACGGGAATGTACTGGTACCAATAATACTTCTTTGCTCTCTCCTCACATTTTTTATACTCATGATTACGTGGGTTTTAAAAATAGATAAGAAAGCAATCAAGGAGTATGCGAATATGCCATTGGACAATCCAGATTCCCTTTCAACAAAAGGAGAATGAAAATATGGCTCAACAATATGATGATAAACTGTTGGATCACGATTATGATGGGATTCAAGAGTTAGATAATAATCTGCCACCGTGGTGGCTGAATTTATTCTATTTCACAATTATCTTCGCTGTCGTTTATGTCCTTTACTATCATGTGTTTGGTATGGGATTCCTGCAGGAAGATCAATACAAAAAAGAAATGGATCCAAATTATACAAAATCTGCAGAGACGGCAATGATGATTCCTGGATACACAAATCCTTATTACACAGACGAAGCCGAGCAGACGCCCAAATCGCTTTTTGCGAGCACATTGGTTGCTGCCCCTGCTCCAACACAGGAAATGTCTGCACCAGCTATAACTGAGCTGGCGCCATTGACCGACGCTGCTTCTTTGGACAGTGGCAAACAAATTTGGGTAACCAATTGTGTTGTTTGCCACGGCGCCAATGGCGAAGGTCTGATTGGCCCGAATATGACGGATGACTACTGGATCAGTGGGCAAGGTGATATAGCCGGAATCGTCGAAGTGATCACAAATGGTCGTCCTGCAAAAGGTATGATCCCCTGGAATACGACTTTGTCTGAACAGCAAATTCTTGAAGTTGGAAGTTACTTAAAAACCTTGCAAGGAACGAATCCACCGAATGCCAAAGCACCAGAAGGCACAAAGGTGGAGATGGAGTAAACAAAAATGAATGATGATAAAGTGACAGCGGCGACCGATTTCCAGCGTGATGAAAGTTTTCGCGATACCATCGGAACAGTGGATAACTCCGGCAAGAGAATCTGGATTACACCTAAAAAACCAAAAGGAAAGTTCTATAACGCACGAAATTTTGTTGCGTTTTTCTTACTTGTTTTGCTCTATTCCGGACCGTTTATTCGAATTGGCGGACAACCACTTTTGTTGGTGAATGTTTTCGAACGCAAGTTTGTCATATTCGGTGCTGCTTTTTGGCCGCAGGATTTTCATCTTTTTGCATTGTTGCTGCTCAGTTTTATCATCTTCATCGTTACTTTTACTGCAGTTTTCGGACGGGTCTGGTGCGGATGGGCCTGTCCGCAAACCGTCTTTATGGAGCTGGTTTTCCGAAAAATTGAGTACTGGATCGA
The DNA here is from genome assembly GCA_008501545.1 of Calditrichota bacterium. Classification (GTDB taxonomy): domain Bacteria; phylum Zhuqueibacterota; class Zhuqueibacteria; order Zhuqueibacterales; family Geothermadaptataceae; genus Bioreactorimicrobium. The sequence goes on along the minus strand of QQUM01000157.1, from coordinate 2,182 downwards.
AGGTGATGCCGGAAAGCAGAGAAAATTAAATGCCGGCCCATGGACACTATCGAAAATTTTTAAGAAGGGTTTTAAACAGGCCATTTTCTTCGCGATCGCGTTCTCCATTGGTAACGTATTCATGGCATACATCGTGGGGAGCGAGGAGTGGTGGCAGATTGTCAACCAACCTCCAAGCGCGCATTTCTCCGGATTTACAGCTGTCATGGTGTTTAGCTTTATATTTTATTTTGTCTTTTCATATTTTCGTGAACAGGCATGCGTTATCGTTTGTCCCTATGGCCGCTACCAATCCGTGCTGTTGGACAAAAATTCGGTCGTGATTTCTTATGATTTCAAACGGGGTGAGCCTCGCGGTAAAAAGTCCCGTAAAAACCCGGACGCTCAATTAGGTGACTGTATCGACTGTCATCAGTGTGTCGATGTGTGTCCGACGGGAATTGACATACGAAACGGGACGCAATTGGAGTGTGTGAACTGCACAGCGTGTATCGATGCATGTGATACTGTCATGACTAAAGTGAAGCGTCCAACAGGCCTCATTCGCTTTGCATCCTACAACTCGATCAAAACTGGCAATAAACGTATTTTTACGCCTCGTGTGATGGGATACACTGCGGTCTTAATGTTGATTATCATGATTTTTTCTGGCGTGCTTATGACTCGAAAAGATGTTGAAACGACCGTCTTGCGAACACCGGGAATTCTCTACAACCAGACAGCCGACGGTGGCTTTAGCAATGTATATAATTTTAAGATCGTCAATAAAACATTTGAAGAGATTCCAGTCCGTTTTACAATCAAGGACATGGATGCCAATATTCGTCTGAATCAGGATGATCTCATCGTACCGAAGAGTGAACTCTATTCCTCGACGATGGTTATCGAGTTGCCCCAAAGTGAGCTGCATGAAGGTAGAAATCAAATTACCATACAAGTCTGGCGTGGTGAAGAACTTATCGAAGAAGTTGATACAACCTTTCAAGCGCCCGACAAACTTTAATTATGGAAAATAAGAAAAAAACAAAATGGCCGGTCTATTTAACACTGGTCATCGCAGTGTACATGCTGGCCATGATTTCATTGGCAGTATTTACATTTACACAGAGTGTGGAACTCGTTGAAGGGGACTATTACCAGAAAGAAGTGGCCTATTCCAAGCAGATAGAGCGCATTAAGAGCTCGAAAAGCTTACCAAAACAACCTTCCTTCACACAGCAGGCTGAACCGGAATTTTTAATCCTCGATTTTCCTGCCTCTTTTGACAGGACCACGCTGAATGGGAAAGTTATGTTTTATCGACCTTCTGATTCATCCCTGGACTGGACAATGCCATTGGCGCTTGATGCGAATTACCAGCAACGGTTTCCACGAGCAAAATTCGCGGATGGCTACTGGAAAATAAAATTGAACTGGTCTGGTGGTAAACAGGAATATTACCATGAACAGAGCCTGATGATTGAAGGGAATAAATAAATGTTTATTTCGACAGCACTCATCCTCGGTCTATTAGGTGGCTTTCACTGTGTCGGTATGTGTGGACCGCTAGTTTTGGCATTACCGGGTACGGGTGAGAACAGTGTGCCAGCCTGGATTCGTAAAATTTTTTATAATCTCGGTCGCACATTTACTTATGCCCTGATGGGTGTTGTTATGGGATTTATCGGTCAGGCAATTTCCCTGGCTGGTTTTCAACGCACACTGTCGATCGCTCTTGGGGTGGCTATTCTGATAATCGTCTTTATTCCCGGCCGCTATACAAATTCGATGACAAGCTTTTTTACAACCTCAAAAATTTGGAAAAAAACTTTTGGTCGATTGCTGCAAAGACAGACGATACCTTCTTTTTTTACAATCGGTGTTTTAAATGGTTTTCTACCGTGTGGCCTTGTTTATACTGCTTTGGCCGGTGCGGTTGCTACGGGTTCAGTTATGAAAAGCACAATCTTTATGATTGTGTTCGGACTTGGTACTGCTCCCATGCTTTTACTCACCTCCTTATTAGGCGGATTACTTTCTGTTCGCTGGAAATCACTTTTTAATCGCCTCATTCCAGTTGCCGCCACAGCCCTTGCTGTGATTCTCATTCTTCGCGGATTATCATTGGGTATTCCATTTCTCAGCCCTGTATTGCAGGATAGTTTTGAAACCGTGAACAAAACGATGCATATGCACTAATCCA
>QQUM01000378.1 GCA_008501545.1 Calditrichota bacterium | reverse complement strand
TGCCACCATTTTCCACCGCAAGCTGAATATTCTGAAATGAAGGGGTGTACGGCAAGCCGGTTCCGAGACGGCCAATAAAGCTTAAGGCATAATTTTTCAGATCTCCCACTGTTAGCATCAGGTTAATTTGATGCCGGCGATCCCAGTTTAAAGGAACCTGCTGCTTCTGCGTTTCCCGCGGTGGATCAGATTTCTGATCAAGAAATGCTGTATTGGGATCAGATGCATTGCCTTTAGCAATCTGAAAAGTGTAATCGACAGATGCTGAAATCCCGGCGGTGTGCCGTTTTTCAAGAGAGATGGTGATACCCCGGACATTCCCATAGTCACGGTTGATATAGCGCCCATAGCGGATACCTTGCAGCGTTTTAAGCACTTCTGTGCCAAGCAGGTTTCGAATATCTTTATTATAGGCTGTAAGGTCGAGTGCCAAATCATCGGTTAGCTGTTGTTGTAAACCGATCTCGTAAATAACAGTTTTTTGTGGCTTTAAATCAGCATTTCCTACGACATTCAGTTCGCTTTGTGGAGGGGGTGAAGGTGTGCCTTGGAGTGGAAATATATCGAATTCCGGTCCTACATAAAGATATTGAAAATTTGGTATTTGGAAAAAATGGCCATAGGAAACATGAATAACACCACGGTCTGACATCGGATACGCAAGCCCGAATCGGGGGCTGATCTGGCTGTTTGCCTTTGCCACTGTCTGTGGAGATGTGTCCGGTTCTTTAAAATTATCCGGAACACTTCCGTCAGGTTCAAAATAATCAACACGTAAACCTGCATTTACAATCATGTAGGATAATTCAATCTTGTCTTGAAAATAGGCGGAGAATTCAACCGGTCTGTGTAAATAATCATTGTTGTTGAAAGAAGTTAATGGCGCAATGACTTTTTCCCCATCAGGATTTACCTCAAATTCGTGCAACCACAATTTATGCTTTCTTCCTTCGAGTCCGAATTTTATTTCGTGGGTCTTTGTAAATTGGCTCGTCAGTTCAAATTTACCCACCCAGGTTGTGGTGCTCCGTTGAAAATGCCACATTTGCTGACCACCACTGAGAAAAGCATTAGCGCCGGTGTCTTGTAATCGTTGGCTGCTTACATATCTGCTATCGAAGGGATCATCGTATACATTTTGATTATATTCGGTGTAAAAATTTGCTGCTTTAATTGTAAAAAAAGTTTGACTATTTAATACTCTGGTATAAGACAATCTGTTATCATACCCTGATTGCTCCCGCTTATAATCACCATCAGGATTTAATCGAAATCTGTGGTCGTAATCCCGCCAGTCGCGCTGTTGAATGAGTGACTCAAAGCTGATTTTGTTGGAAGGATTTAATTTGTATGTCAGTTTTAGTTGTCCTGTCAGACGACGGTTGCCATTCATTGGGACCGCATCAGCTTTTTCTTTTAGTTCTTCAGCAAGCTCTTCGGAAAATGTATAATCCTGACCTTGTGCCTGCACCAACCACTGTTCCGGTAGATCGCTGGAAAGAAAGTCTGATTGGTCTGTCGGTAAAAACGTTTTTTTACCAAATATATAACCTTCTGTATCATAAAACCGTCCACTCGCGAAAAACGTCATTTTATTACCGAGCACTGGTACCGGTCCGCTTAAACTAAACTCGGAGCTGTAGGTCGGATTAAAGCTTTTTATATTCCAAAAAATATCATCATGCATACTTGCATAATCTCCAACATACATTTCCAGGTTACCGCTATAATTCTCGCCACCTTCTTTAGTAACAATATTGATTATGCCAGACATTGCCTGTCCATATTCAGCATTAAAAGTTCCGCTTATGAGCTCCAACTCCTGAATTGCATTGTTTTCAACCTGGACGGCGTAGGAACCTGAGAAAACGTCATTTACAGCAATTCCATCGATTAAGTACGCCAATTCACCATGGCGTCCTCCCCTGACATGCCCGTCAATAACACCAGCTTGAAGCCCGATAACATCTTCAAAATTTTCTACCGGTAACATCTCAATTGTTTCAGATGAAATCGCTGCTGAGGTTGAGGTCAAATCGATCTGCACCAGAGGTCTTTCTGCCACTATCTCTACTTCTTCACCCAATTCAATAGTCGTTCCTTCAAAACTAAAATCAAGGCGCGTAGTTTTATCGATGGAGATGTGAACGTCATTGACAATAAACTTTTTGAATCCAATCATGCTTGCATGTACAGTAAAAACTCCGGGAGGGACTCTTAAGATTACGTAATTACCATCTCTATCAGCAGCTGCTCCAAGTGAAGTCCCTGAAATAATTATATTTGCTCCCGGTAATGGTTCACCATTTTGAGCATCAACTACTTTTCCGGCAATTTTTCCTGTGGTTCCAGCAATGAGCGCCATTGGAACAAAAATTAAATACATTGAGAAAAACGAACACCAAAGAGATTTCCTCAATTTAAAATAGTTCATAATACCTCCGTCTCACAGTACCCGCATTTCACAGAAAGATTACAGATGGTCGGGAATTCTAAATCTTGCAATTGTTTCTTTGGAAATGTTATTCTTCTTGATAAGAATATTACGATTAAGGCAAAGGGATAAAGAAAACTGCCAGCTAATACAGATAAATTCGCATAACTGGCAGTAATTAAATTATTTAGCAAGTATCATTTTGCGCGTGATAAAAGCGCCATTCGCCTTCAGTCTATAAAAATAAATACCTGTTGTAACATGTGCACCGGCAGTGTTGGTTCCAGCCCAGTGCGCACTGTAGGTACCTTGCTGATGGAAAGCATCAACAACAGTTTTTACTTTTTGTCCAAGAGCATTGAAAATCTCAATGCTGACAGCACCTGCTTCCGGTACTTTATACTCAATTATTGTTGAGGGATTAAATGGATTCGGGTAGTTTTGCAAGAGTTTGAAATCCTGAGGGCGCAACGCGATATTGTCTGATGGATTTTCTTCAACACTCACGACAACACCTTCAAATTTTTGCACACTAAAGTCATCAAACCATACGCGGCCTTTTGGAAAACTGGTGAAACGCGCTCGCACGGATACGCCACTGGCTTCTTCAGGTGATTTATAAATAACTGAATATTGCGTCCATTCACCTGAACTATCCCGCTGATCGATATAGTAGAAAAGATCACCTGTTGCCAGGTCCCATCCGCGGTCAATTTGACCTTTGTGGAAGAAAAAGGTGAAACCGATTCGCTCGTCGTCGCGAACACCAGTAACATTTGAGGGCAGGAATGATGCATCAGTATTGATGCTATCCCACTTAACCCAGGCTGAAACTTTGTAATATGTGTTCGGTTTAGCTGTTACGGGTGTGGTGTAAAATACCAACTCGTCAGAATCATCATCAAAATCTTCAAGGGAAACAGAATAAGTGCCGCTGTTTGCCACAGTGTTATCAATATTGAAAACACCATTATCCGGTCCTGCCGTCCAATACAACCAGCCTACAGGTGTCTCAGCATCTGCATTGAACATGCCCATAGACCATGGATCGCTGCTGGCATTGACATCATCAAACCAGACAGTGCCGGTTGCGTCTTTGCCCATGTAGGCTGTGGCTGTGACTTCATCCGGTTCAGTGCCAGCCGGAATGAGAAGGCCAGCAGTGTATTTGGTCCATTGCTTATCAGCTACGCTTTGATCTATTTCGACAAATTGCTCGCCTAAAAGTGCACCACCGCCATAGAATTTATACATGACGCCGATTTTGGCGTCATCGTTAGCCGGACTGGTATTGACACCCGCAGATTTTGCCATAAATTCTAAATTATAGAGAACATCCGCTGCTGCATTGTTCCAGTACAAATCAGCATTATTGACACTGGTCCACCCGACCATGTCACTGGCTACTGCGGTTTTTTCTATTTTGAAACTGCGATACCATGAAGAAGATGTATCATTGGCCCACGTTACCAGAGCACCGTCCAGGCCGTCATTGACTTTGTTCCAGAAACCAGGCTCCATTGTTTCAAGACCACCATTGACCAGAATTTCATCTCCAAATTCAAGCTCTTCAACCATGAAGTCATCAAACCATACGCGGCCTTTTGGAAAACTGGTGAAACGCGCTCGCACGGATACGCCACTGGCTTCTTCAGGTGATTTATAAATAACTGAATATTGCGTCCATTCACCTGAACTATCCCGCTGATCGATATAGTAGAAAAGATCACCTGTTGCCAGGTCCCATCCGCGGTCAATTTGACCTTTGTGGAAGAAAAAGGTGAAACCGATTCGCTCGTCGTCGCGAACACCAGTAACATTTGAGGGCAGGAATGATGCATCAGTATTGATGCTATCCCACTTAACCCAGGCTGAAACTTTGTAATATGTGTTCGGTTTAGCTGTTACGGGTGTGGTGTAAAATACCAACTCGTCAGAATCATCATCAAAATCTTCAAGGGAAACAGAATAAGTGCCGCTGTTTGCCACAGTGTTATCAATATTGAAAACACCATTATCCGGTCCTGCCGTCCAATACAACCAGCCTACAGGTGTCTCAGCATCTGCATTGAACATGCCCATAGACCATGGATCGCTGCTGGCATTGACATCATCAAACCAGACAGTGCCGGTTGCGTCTTTGCCCATGTAGGCTGTGGCTGTGACTTCATCCGGTTCAGTGCCAGCCGGAATGAGAAGGCCAGCAGTGTATTTGGTCCATTGCTTATCAGCTACGCTTTGATCTATTTCGACAAATTGCTCGCCTAAAAGTGCACCACCGCCATAGAATTTATACATGACGCCGATTTTGGCGTCATCGTTAGCCGGACTGGTATTGACACCCGCAGATTTTGCCATAAATTCTAAATTATAGAGAACATCCGCTGCTGCATTGTTCCAGTACAAATCAGCATTATTGACACTGGTCCACCCGACCATGTCACTGGCTACTGCGGTTTTTTCTATTTTGAAACTGCGATACCATGAAGAAGATGTATCATTGGCCCACGTTACCAGAGCACCGTCCAGGCCGTCATTGACTTTGTTCCAGAAACCAGGCTCCATTGTTTCAAGACCACCATTGACCAGAATGTTAGTATTTTGTGCTATTAATGGTGTGAAAAAGGCAAAAAGTAAAACAGCCCCCATCACTGCAAAGCATTTGCATTGTTTTTTGAAAATCATGATTTTTACTCCAATTTTGTAGTAATTGATCTCAAGGCCAATATAACTTGCCAAGTACGTAAATGGGTACAAACTTTATAGGTGTGGTTCACCTCCTTTTATCATTTTCATACAACTGTATAAAAAACAGTTATTCAACTTGCATTATTAGCTGAACTGGTTTATCAAGATAAAGAGTAATATTGTTACTTTGGCTCGGATGAGAATAAAATAGATACTGAATACTAATTTGAAGCTGTCGGAGAGGTGGATTCTCGGATAATAAGATCAACAGGTGTGTAAATTGTGCCTAAAAATTGTTTTTTCGAGTTTATCATCTCGATAAGACGCCTAACAGCAATTGCCCCCAATTCTTCCTTGTCAATATTAACAGTTGTCAGTTGTGGCATTGTAAGTGTGCCGGCATCTATATTATCAAAACCTACAATTGAAACATCCTGAGGGATTTTGTAGCCATTTTTTTTCAAGCATTGTAGCGCTCCAGTAGCCATAGCGTCGTTCGCTGCAAGAATTGCAGTAAAATTTCGATTCTTCCTTAGCAAAATCTCTGTAGCATTGAAACCTTCTTCTACGCTGAGAAATGTTTTTTGAATTTGAATCAATTGTTCTGAATATGCAATAGATGCATCCGCAAGCGCAACTTTATAGCCTTCAAATCTGGATGAAATACTTGGGTGAGTTATCTCAGCGCCAATAAATGCAATCTTTTCATGACCAAGCTGAAACAAGTGTTTCATTGCTGCTTTAGCCCCATTGAGATTATCCATCATCACAACGTTACTCTGTTTTTTTTGGTGAGAATAATCAACATAGACATGTGGTATATCAAGCTCGTCAAGGAGCTTGCTCAATGCTGTGGGAACATGACCCGCCAAAATAACACCGTCAACATTGTGTTCGCGCAAAAATCGAGGTGTATCAGTTGCAGCTTTGAAAGAAGGGGGAATGGTTGTAAGTAAGATATAATAATTATATAAGCGCGATTCGAATTCCGTGCCCAAAAATATTTTAGTATAGAATGGCTCTGCGCGACTAAAATGATCATCGGTTAAGATGAAGCCAATATTCCCGGTTTGCTTTGACGCCAAGGACCGGGCGCTGTGTTTGGGGCGATAATTCAGCTCCTCAATAGCGCGGCGAACACGTTCTTTCGTTTCCGGCGAGACGTTGGCTCTATCATTCAACACCAGTGAAACAGTTGAAAACGCGACGCCAGCTTTTCGAGCAACATCTTTTATAGTAGCAGCCATATCACCTATCGAATCGTTTCGATTTTTTTGAGTTTTTCACCAGCATGGAATCTGGAGTTCGACATTATCTTTTTCTAATCCACGCAGTCTTTTTCAAAATACAAGCAAAAAAGTCTTGAAAATTGCATCTGAGATGTTAAATTGACAAAACATCTCACGCATACAATTATCGAAACGTTTCGATCAACGTAAAGAATTAATATGGAATTGTCAAGAAAAATTCATTAATTGGTTTTAAAAACATCCAACTCTCGATGTCAATCCGGAAATATGAACAGCACATGGAACAACGAATCGATCTCCGTGCAGGCTGAGAATTCAGAACAAATTTTTCAGTATTTAAAACGACGCCGACCCTGTGGCTTTACCCAATAGATAGTCTATGAAACCCTAACTTTATAAAGGGATTATACATGGCACATGTTACTTTAAAAAATATTTCAAAGTATTATAATAAAGAAATTCTTGCTGTAGATAACCTGAGCATCAAAGTCGAGGATAAAGAGTTCATCGTCCTGGTTGGGCCATCCGGATGCGGGAAATCGACAACATTACGCATGGTTGCAGGTTTGGAGACTATTTCAAGTGGGGAACTTTATATTGGAGATGAGCTTGTTAATGATGTGCCGCCGAAAGACAGAGGCATTGCCATGGTTTTTCAAAACTATGCACTCTACCCACACATGACTGTTTTTCAAAACATGGCCTTTGGTCTTAAATTGCGCAAATATCCAAAACCGGAAATCAATGAAAGGGTACAGCACGCAGCAGAAATCCTGGAAATCTCCGAATTATTACATAGAAAGCCCAAGGAGCTTTCCGGTGGACAGCGTCAGCGCGTTGCTGTTGGGAGAGCGATTGTTCGCAATCCTAAAGTCTTTCTCTTTGATGAACCGCTTTCAAATCTGGATGCAAAGCTGCGCGTGCAAATGAGAACTGAAATATCAAAATTACACAGCAAGTTAAAAACGACAATGATATATGTGACCCATGATCAGGTAGAGGCGATGACAATGGGCGATCGCATCGTTGTTATGAGAGATGGTCTCGTTCTGCAGGTAGATACCCCGTTGAATTTGTACAATAGTCCAAATTGCAAATTTGTCGCTGGATTCATCGGTACACCGACAATGAATTTTCTCAAAGGGAAAATCAGCCAGAACAACGGGCTTTGGTTTGATAATGGATCGACAAAACTGCACATCCCAAAAAATAAAGAACAATCTTTGGGAACGTATATCAATAAGGATGTTTATTTTGGTATCCGGCCAGAATCCATTCATGATGCCAATAATAAAGATAAAACCGACAAAGACATCAGCACATCTTTAAACATTGATGTTGTTGAGCCTATGGGTAACGAAACATTCATTTATGC
>QQUM01000833.1 GCA_008501545.1 Calditrichota bacterium | reverse complement strand
AATGCGGACCAGGTAAGGAATGCGATCAATAAAGCCTTCAATAGCTGGCCGAAGGGCAAAGAAGCTGAGATGTTGCCGGCCAAACCACGCAGCGAACGGGCGGTTTATTTAATCGACCGCAAAGATTCCAAACCATCCACCATCCGCATGGGCTGGCCGGTCATCGATCCCGGCGATCCGGATTATATTAAATTGCTGGTGACGAATTCGCTCCTCGGTGGCTCTTTTGCTTCGCGGATTACCAGCAATATTCGTGAAGATAAAGGCTATACGTACTCACCCCGGAGCTCGGTAAATTCACGATTCCGCAATGCATACTGGGTACAAAGCGCGGATGTGACGACTGATGTCACCGGAGCGTCATTGCGGGAGATCATGAAAGAAATAAATCTTTTACAGGCTGAGCCTCCAATGAGTGATGAATTAAAGGGAATCGAAAATTATATGGCCGGTATTTTCGTTTTGCGAAATTCTTCACGGGGTGGTATAATCTCACAGCTCAATTATGTCGACCTGCATGATCTCGATGAAGCCTATTTGGAAGAATATGTCGATCGTGTTCACGCGGTGACGCCCGAAGATGTGCAAAGCATAACACAAAAATACATCGATGATGATAAAATGATTATTGTCGTAGCCGGCGATGTGAAAACAATCCGGCAGCAAGTGAAAGAATTTGGCAAGGTATATGAGACGTTGAAATAATCTTTTCCATACTTTTTTAGAAATGGCGTGCAAAAGGCTACGGTGCTCGTTATCGTAGCCTTTTGTTATTAAGTACTTATGTGCAGCATTTGAATTGCTCAGCCGACGCAGAGCGTCTGGCGGATGCAGCCACGGAGACCGTTGCTACGAGTGAAAAAAAAGATTTTTGGAAACACAAGATAAAATTTGTTGAGATGTTAATTGCTTTTTTTTGTTTTAATCTCATGTAAAAACCAACCAATGATTGCTCCAAAACCGGTTTGTACAAGTGACATTAAATTATCCATTAATTCCACTTGGTAGCTTGTTGCGTTTTCAGTTTTTGCAAGTATAAAGGCAAAAACCGTAAAGGTTAAAATTAAAGCTATGATAAGAAAAAGAGCCTGTGTTTTCATAACTATTACCAGAGTTTATGAGAAATAGTTCTAATCATTTGATTGGTCATGTCGTGATTAAAAAAAATATGTGCAATGGCAGCATCTCAAACACTGCGCCAATGCGTTTAAATCACCATTTTTTTAGTTTTTCTTCAAAACCTTTTCAAAAACTTCAAGCATTTTTTCCCCCACTCGATCCCAATTGTACTCTTTTTCCGCAGCCTGTCGGACAGCGCGACCAAATGCTTTTCGTTGTGCGTCATTTTCTAATAACGCAGTGACTTTCTCAGTCAATTCCTGTGCATCATCGGGATCGTAAAGATAACCGTTCTCGCCATCTTTCATAACTTCAGCCAATTGCCCAATACGTGTGGCGACAACGGCTTTTCCTGCGGCCATATACTCGAAGAGTTTCATCGAAGAAGCGTAAAAGAGGTCGAGTCTCGGGTACGGAGCGATGGTGATATCCATGCAGGACAAATAGCGTGGGATTTCATCGTTTGGAATGAAACCGACCAATTTAATTCGATCAAAAAAATCCGTATCTTTAAATTGTTCTCGGAAAAATTTCATGTTGTTTTCCGTGCCAATCATCATAACACAGACATCCTGGAATTTGGGCATGACGTTGGTAACCGCCTTCATCAACACCTCAATACCGGTCCATGCATGACCAGCCCCCACCCAGCCGATGACTCGTTTATCCTTGAGATTGTATCGTTGTTCAATCTCCTGGTCCCGCACCTGTGGTTTAATTTTTCTTGTGTCTGCCGCGTTGGTTATCATCGAGAATTTCTTTTCAGGGATGCCTTTCTCGGTGTAATACTGGCTTAATGTATTGGATGGCGTGCGAAAAGAGTGGAGGTAGGAAAGATTTTTTCAATTACTAACTGCGGTAAAGCGAGGAATTAAAAAAACGGCAAACATGGCCGTCTCCTTAGAGCGTGAAAAAACTGATTATTTAATCGGGTGATGATATTCGTTATTTTTAATATCAACTTTTTTATTCGCTCTGAAAATAAACGGCAATGCAATTGCGAATAAACCAAAACCGACAAAGAAGATAATAATGCCCATAGGATTTACTTAATTCTTTTAAAGAAGCGACCTGTGGAAATATACAAGATAATCGTAAAAGCAAGGCCTACAAAAAACATTTCCACACTGAAGTGCTCATCGAACACCTGTCCAAACATCAAACCACCGGCAACAATGTTTGCAAGCATCACAAGGCCCTTGCCAATTTCTTTTTCCAGTACATACTTGTTTTCCATGAGGGTATTATAGCATCGAAAAGATGGGTTTGTCAATCCAAGCACCGAGATAAATACCTGACAGAGTGGGGCTTGATTGAAATTTTGAAGTAGCTTAATTATTTGATATGGCGTTTGTAGTCCATACTTTCCCCGAGGACACGAACGATAATGATTTTTTCAGTGGTGACTCGATAAAAAACCATATGATGATTAACGTGTTGCTGTCTATATCTATCGTTCTTTTTTGGCTTCTCTTCTGATTTTCTCCATGTCCAATTCACCGGCATCACCGCTTTTTTCTCCTTCGAGCAACGCTGCCCGCAAGGCTGCAAGTTTGGAGTTTGCTTCTTTTTCTTCAAGGAGCCGTAGCGATTCCCGCACGACTTCACTGGCAGATGCGTAGCGTTTGTCTGCAATTTGATTGCTAATGAAATTATTCCAATAGTCGCCAAGGCTTACTGTGTATGTTTTTGCTTGTGGCATATTTCACCTCGTATTTAAATATAAGAAATGTTCTTATAGAATAAGATATATTCTTATTATGCGCAAGAGAAATTAACGTTGCCAATGCCGGAACACGTGTTCCGGTCTACTTCGTTCTGTGATACGATTACTTCATGCAAAAGCAAGAAACAATCTATTTTGCCAAGTCGCAGACGTACGAGAAAAGGGTGGGAGTCAATAAATCGGATCGTCGATATCACATGTATGCGATTGGTCGTACCGGTGTTGGAAAAAGCACATTGTTTTTAAATATGATGGCGCAAGACCTGGCGTACGGAAACAACTTCGCTATCATTGATCCGCACGGGGATCTCGCAGAAAACATACTTGCCCATGTTCCGCGAAACCGCATTAATGATGTGGTTTATATCAATCCTGCAGATACAGAATTTCCTATCGGCATGAACATGTTCGGCTTTGTTAATGAAACAGAACGCCATTTGGTGGCTGCGAATATTATCAGTATTTTTCGTAAAAGCTGGGCGGACTCCTGGGGGCCACGCATGGGCTATTTGCTCCACAATGCGGTGCTGGCACTTCTGGAAATTCCCAACAGTACACTACTCAGTCTATTGCAGTTGCTTACCAATGAAAAATTCAGAAATTCAGTTGTTCGTCGAGTGAATGATCCAATTGTGCGTCACTATTGGGAAGCGCAATTCTCGCAATTTCCTGAGCGTCAGCTCGGTGAAATAACATCGCCGGTGCTCAATAAAATTGGTGCGTATGCGACGAATATTTATCTCCGGAATATGTTTGGCCAAGTTAAAACGACAGTTGATTTTGATGAGATTATAAACGGAAAAGGGGTATTGGTTGTTAATTTATCCAAAGGAAAAATTGGCGAAGATGCTGCGAATTTACTGGGATCATTTATTGTGGCGAATTTACAAATGGCTGCCATGCGCCGGGCGTCAATTCCGGAAGATGAGCGCAGGGATTTCTATTTGTATGTGGATGAGTTTCAAAATTTCACAACGGAGAGCTTTGCCAATATTTTGGCAGAGGCTCGAAAATATCGATTAAACCTCATTTTGGCGCATCAGTATTTGGGCCAACTCGATACCGTTGTTCGGGATGTAGTGCTCGCGAATGTCGGTACAACAATTATGTTCCGCATGGGGCCGGATGACGCAGAAATATTTAGAAAAGAATTCTCAGAAGAATGGCCGCCGAGTAATTTGGTTGGATTGAATCCGTATGAGGTTTATTATAAGCTTATGAAGGATGGATGTGTTGAACAGCCAAGAGATGGGATTACACTCATGCCAAATTCAATTCATTATGAAAATAGTAATATTGATAAGATTATCTTGGTATCTCGTAAAAAATATGGGTGGCCACGTAATAAATTACAAATTAAAATCTAAAGAAATCTCCAGATGCTGATACACCAAAACAGAACCTACCATCAGAGAAACCTTTTAACTCACGTGAAACACCATCGATGTTTTTTCCAAGTTGAAAATCGGCATATCGAACAAAGTAATATATGTTATTATTCGCTCTAACATATAAGGAGTACTCCCAACTTGTTAAGCTCGGGTCTGTGAAACCTAATATGCTTTCTCTATAAGGCTTATTTGAATCAAACTTAAGATCACCCAATATGTGTCTTGATGTGACACCAGTAGCAAATCCAACTTGATAAACATTGCTTTTAATTTTAGGGGAAAAAATATAAGATAATCCAATGGAAAGTGAACCTAATTGTGAATTAATGGGTTTGTCTTGATCTTCAACGCTAAGCTCGAAGTTAGATCCTAATATACGTCCATATACACCCAATTTTTTAAATATGGTGAGATTACCACTTAAATATAAAGACATTGGTGATGATGTGGGGTTTATAAGTAAATACTTATTTGAGATGAATCATTGTTGTTAAATCTGTTGTTTGCGGCAATATTTAAAAGTAAAGTGCTAAAAAAACGACCATTTTTCCACGCCTGAATTCCGATTTGTCCAGCTCCGCTTTTTCCTTCCCTGCTTGCTGAACCAGTTCCTCCAACGGTAAATGAGTACTGAGTAACTTCTTCTCCTGCAGCAAGACCGGTAGTGTCTCCTTTTAGTTTTTTTGTAACATCGAAGAGTTGAGCTGTAAGAGGGGATGCCAAAGACAAGATGAACGCAAGGTAAAATAAATAACGCATACTTAAATTCCTTTCAGAAAGTTATTAAACGTGCTAGTATTTTAAACATCCTGTTATACTCCAGTATTCATATAGTTCTTTGTTGTTAGTATCTAGATAAAGCGATGCAAAATAGTCTTCCAGATTCTGCCACCGCCCTTTTAAACAGGAAATAAATTGAAAGTCCATTTTTTTCGTTAATTGAGGTTTTTCTTGAACAAGTGAGAAGTAGTTATTTATGCGTTCTACAAAAAGACGGGCAACAGCACGACTTAGCAAAGCTCCTACAATATTGGCTCGCTTTTCAATAATTTTCCGGTTATCTATAGTGGATTTATCAAGCAAACCAGCTTCGTTGTCAATTGCGTGACAGAGTTCGTGGGCACTTATAAAAATATACCGAAGTGTTTTTGCTGCATCTTTGATATTTGTTTCATATATGCTCTTGGCATTGCAGGCGGTTTTGTAGATTATTGTTTCTCTTGGTTTATCTTTGTAGTACCCATGAATTTTTTTTCCGTTTTCTTTTTTAGATGATGGGCAATAAGTCCAAGAATTATTTTTATAAAAAACGGAAATCATTTTTCGTTGAGAAACACTCAATTCGGAAATCTGTAAATCATTGAAAGCTGATGTTTTTTGATTTATAACGACTAAATTGGATAAAAAATTTTTTTGGGTGTTAAACCAAGCAATGGCAGATGAATCTGGATCAGGTAGTTTAGTTAATAATTCTATAAAAAAATCAGTCTCGATAATATCGCTAATTATTTCATATTGGTACTGGCTGTAGAATAAGCTAAAAAGCAATTCATAAACATCTGTTTGAACATAATCATCATTAATCGAATTTTTATTACATTCTTCAATACTACCTTGGAAATTTGATGGGCAAGCAATTACTTCGTTATCAATGGCTAAAATGGCAATGTCTGGTGATAATTTGCCCGAATTAACATTTTTAACAATTCCATTTTCTGAAATACACATTTTAGTGTGGGAGCAAGCTTGTAGTAAAAATGTGAGAATAATTATTAGGTAGGTTGGATGTTTCATTGTTATCCCCAACAATAGAATTTTAGTTTTTTATAAAAATAAATAAATTAAAATATAAAAACAAATAATAATTTTAAGCCCCGGCATTGCCGGGGCTTATTTTATTGAGACTGCAGTCCAAACAACGGCAGCAACGACCTATCCTCGTTGCATTCGTTGTCCTTCGTCGTGGATAGGGTAAAACGAAGTGGAATGGCCAACTCCATGCGGTAAAGAGTCACCACCGACTCAGTCTCACAATCAAGTATATCATACATCAAACCGACCTGCCTTTGCCAAAACACGGTACCCTTGCTAAAATTGAGCATGAACACACAAATCAAAAATAGGAGGGGGCTGTGTCGTGCCCAATCTGTGAATCCACCCTTGTTGAGAAAGAAGTCTCTTTTTCAAACCCAAAGCACATTCTCGTGATTATTGACCTTGCTCAGTGCACAAATATGTACTGCCGTTTCAAAGATGTTATTGACCTGGCTATCTATAAACCAAAGAAAAACCGGCCAAGATAGCGGGCTCTGCTGGCGAGCAACCCGTGAACATAACCGGGCCTATACGGATAAAGGGATAGCAAAATTTTGCTATCCCTTGTTTTATTTGTTATCGCCAAAGCGTTTCGGCTCCCAGTAAAGATCAAAATCGACTTCGATTCCGTTGACATTCAAAGATTTTAGTTCACTGAATGAGATATTCCCCCACTCAGCCATTTCCGGATCACCGAGATTGGCATAACCAAAGAACGTATCTTCACCATCAAATTCCGCAATATACCAGTCACACGCACCAATGAAAAAGTGTAAATGAATAATTTTCTCTTCAAGTGGGACGTTTTCAGTGTCGTACAAACGTGGTATTTTCACTAATTTTTCAGCGGTTGGAGTGTTCCACACGAATTAATCCTCCTTTGGAATTTTTGAAAAAACGGTTGGCTCCCATTCTTTATCCCTGTGCACTTTCGTCTTGCCCAGCTGGAAAGTCTGAAGCTCTTCAAGGCCAAATGTTTCCCAAATACCCTCTTCCCAATTTCCGGAATGCACAAATCCAAAGAATGAATCTAGCTCCGGATCATATTCGGCGACATACCAATGGTATGGTCGTGGCACAATTCGGAGTTCAATGTTTCGGACAAATGCTTGAATTGGAAGATTAGGGCAAGGCAGGAGGGATGCGGGGATAAAGAAATGCAGGTGAATGATTTTGTTTTGGGCTGGAGTGTTTTCCGTTTGATACAACCCAGGGATAAAACGGAGCTGTTCTTGGGTTGGTGGGGTTCTCATGAGCCACCGTAAAATGTCAGCACAGGTTTTCTCCTTTGTAAATTTGTTTTTTTTAAAGTATGTGTTTGCTTTTGTGGGTATAATAGCGGGATTTTTCAGGTAAGACAAGCGTTCGAGAGATTACTATACATCCGGCAGGGATATGTAGAAAACGCATCATAACTTTCCCTAATTAAAAAAGCCACTATATTTTCCATATAGTGGCTTTTAGGGGATGAAGCTTTTATACTATCGTATCAAGGTCATTTTTCTATTTGCTATAAAAGGGCTTTCGCCTGTATTAGGTATTGCGGATAAACGGCAAACATAAACACCACTAGCAAGATTTTTTCCTAACTTATCACGACCGTCCCAGTATAGTTCATATGAGCCCGTGCTTTGTTCGCCGAAAGAGAAAGTCTGGATAGCCTGTCCGTTCATATTTAATAATTGGATAGTAACATTGCTCGTCGATTTGAGATCATAAGCAATCATTGTTTC
>QQUM01000779.1 GCA_008501545.1 Calditrichota bacterium | reverse complement strand
ACCTACACCCCCGATGCAGCAAAAGCGACAGCCTTGCTGGGAAATACGGATAAAGCCTACAACCAGGTTTGGCATTTACCAACAGCAGGCAATCCCATGACCGGAAAAGAATGGATCGAAGTGATTGCAAAAGAGATGGGACAAAAACCGAAATACCAGGTTGCTTCAAGGTTTATCATAAAATTGCTTGGTCTGTTCGTTCCCATCATGCGGGAGATGCCGGAAATGATGTACCAGTATGAAGGTGAATATGTTTTCCACTCAGATAAATTTGAGAAGGCATTCGATCTGAAACCGACGCCATATATGGAGGGTATTCGCGAAATTGTGGATGCGGATTACCGGAAATTACATTCTGCTTGAATAAATTTTTTTATACGACAATTATTTTCTTAAATTAACGTAAGATCGATGCAATAATTGGAGAAGAAATGGTTGAATTCCTGGGAGCTAGAAGTCCGGCCGGAAAGTCCCGGATTTCGTCATTCCGTCATGCTTTTATTGGGAATCCATCATTGCCCAGCCTCAACACATGTTGGATTCCCAATAAAAGCATTTGGGAATGACGGTAAAAAATGACTTTCCGGCCAAGTTTCCAGTCTGAATCCGGCTCAAACCAAGCGGGAGAGGACAACGTGTGTTACGCTCAGCGGGACGCTTTTGCTCTCGTGATATTTGGTAAGTCAAATCATAAAAATCTTTTTTCGAATTCTCATTAAATTATAAGCAAATATATTTCGACTCATCTGAAAGGATTGGATCATGTTGAAGAAAATTCTTGGTATCATGTTCGTTTTTGCTGTTGTAACAAGCATTGCTTATGCTGGAGAATTCAAGCTCACCAGCTCATCCATCGACAAAGTTCTCACTGAAAAACAAGTTTATAATGGCTTTGGATGCAGTGGTAAAAATATTTCACCGGCCCTGCAATGGCGAGGCGCCCCGAAGGGCACAATGAGCTATGCAGTTACAGTTTATGATCCGGATGCACCAACAGGTTCAGGTTGGTGGCATTGGTTGGTGTACAATATTCCAGCGAATGTCACAGAATTGCCCGAAGGCGCCGGTGATGTCTCCGGGAAAATGCTGCCGGAAGGTGCTGTGCATGGGCGCACCGATTTTGGTACCAAGGCCTTTGGTGGTGCCTGTCCTCCGGAAGGCCACAAACCACATCGGTACATTTTCACCGTATTTGCATTGAAAGTCGGGAAAATCGATTTACCTGCAGATGCCACCGCTGCGCTCATCGGCTACATGCTTAATGCAAATGCATTGGAAAAAGCGAGTTTTACTGCGACTTATGGCCGGTAGAGCAAGCAAACTTTTGATTGCAATTTATCGCAGTGAATTTGCATAAGCATCCTTGGTTCTGTTTAAAATTTTATTCTATAGAGTCCCTCCGGAAACGACGTCATTCCGTCATGTTTTTAGACGGAATCCATTTTTGTCAACCTCAATCAATTGTGGATTTTGCTTACGCCAAACTTTGATTCGGATAAAAGCATTCCGAAATGGAGTTCGGCGTAAGCAAAATGGCGAAAAAAGAGCATTTCCGGATAAACTCTATTTCCGCTCGATTTAAGCCGAGCGGAATGCCGTGCTGAGCTTTCCTGTAAGCGAACAGAAAATAATGTCCCTCTGCAATTCAGCGGCAAACCTGGAAAAAAGTCAGCTCAGCATGGCAATAGTCAATCGTCGGAAGTTTGATATATTAGAACAGATTCTCCTCATCGATCCCGGATTTTAAATGCTGATTAAGAGTACGGGCAAGAGTACGAGTACGAGAGTAATACTGATTAGATGAGTGTTAATAACCTATGACCAAATCTGAATTAAGTCCTGTACTGTGCATCCCACACGGTGGTGGGCCACTACCGTTGCTGGGTGATCCGTGGCATAAAAATATGGTGGATTTTCTGCAGAACATAACGCCGCGACTCGGGCAGCCCAAAGCCATCCTGATAATCAGTGCCCACTGGGAAGAAGAAAATGCGACAGTCACCAGTGCTGCACATCCACAATTGGTCTATGATTACTCGGGCTTTCCCAGCGAATCCTACGAAATCACTTATCCCGCGCCAGGTGACCCACTTCTGGCTGAAAAAATTTTCAACTTGCTGCAAAAACACAGGATTGATGCCCGCATGGATGATCAGCGTGGTTTTGATCACGGTATGTTTGTCCCACTAAAGATAATGTACCCGGGAGCGATAATTCCTTGTGTGCAATTATCACTGGTTAAAGGACTCGATCCTGAATTGCACATGCAAATCGGTCAGGCATTGTCATCATTGCGGCAAGAAAATGTGCTGGTTCTTGGTTCCGGCTTTTCTTTCCACAACATGCGAGCCTTTTTCAGCCCATCATCAGATGGATCGGATACAAAAAACGACGCATTTCAGGTGTGGCTTACGGAGACTTGCACAAATACCACTTTATCGCCAGCAGAACGAAATTCACGATTAATCCATTGGACGGAAGCTCCGTTTGCCAGGTATTGCCACCCGCGAGAAGAACACTTGATACCGCTGCATCTATGCGCTGCTCTGGCAAATACGCCGGCCGAGCTTGTTTTTGATCGCGCAATTTTGGGCAAAAATGCCTGTGCTTTTTTGTGGTGATATGAGACTATTTTTAAATTATATTTGATCAGCGACTTACTAATTATGAATATAAAACACTACACCTTCTTCATTATCCTTTTCATTGCGGGCCCCATCTTTGCCCAGCACGATCCTGGTCGTAACGCAGTTCGTCTGCTTGTAACAAACCGGTTTGAACCCGCAATCGATTTGCTTGCACAGCCACCGCGAAAAATGAACAGTCCGATCGATGATGCTGAACGTTTCTTTGTACTCACTTTAGCGGCGAGCATGCAAGGGGACACTTTAACTGCTCTGAAACACGCCAAGCAAGCCGTTGCTGCCGGTTTACCCGTAGAACGATTGCAGGCGGGCCCAAAGACTTTGTTGCAAGCTTTGTATGCCAGCCACGCATTCCGGCGCTGGATTAAACAGCTCGAAAAAACACTGATCCACGGGCCTTTGCTGGGGGCAGTCACCGATTCGAGCGCCAGTTTCTGGGTGCGAACAGCACAGGAAGCGAAAGTCACCATTGAAGCCAGACAACTTTCAGCAACCGCAGGCAATAATAACATAATTATTCAAACAGCACGAACAGCTGCGGCAGCGGACTATACTGCAAAAGTTTTCCTGCCGGAATTGCTGCCGGATATGCAGTATGCGTATAGAGTGTATGTGGATGGTCGATTTGTTTCCTCTGAAAATAGGTTTCGTACCTTCCCCAAACAGAATACAGCGACACGATTCAGTATTGCGTTTGGTGGTGGAGCAGGGTACACGCCACAAAACGAACGCATGTGGACGATATTGCAATCCCATGACTTACACGCACTTTTGTTGCTGGGTGACAATGTGTATATCGATGATCCGGAGCATGTGGCCACACAGCGTTACTGCTACTACCGTCGACAGAGCCAGCCCGACTGGCGCAACTTAACGGCTTCCCTGCCGGTTTTTTCAATTTATGACGACCATGATTTTGGTACAAATGACTGTGTGCCAGGATCGGAAATCGAACGCCCGGCGTGGAAACGACCTGTTTGGCAGGTGTTCAGGGAAAATTGGAATAATCCTGCATACGGCGGCGGCAAAACACAGCCGGGTTGCTGGTACGATTTCACCATCGGTGATGTGCATTTTATTATGCTGGATTGCCGTTACTATCGTGACCTCGACGCTGGTTCGATGCTGGGCGCTGTGCAGAAAAAATGGCTTTTCAAGCGATTGCGTTCCTCGAAAGGGAAGTTCAAAGTACTTGTTTCCTCAGTTCCGTGGAGTCCCGGTGTAAAACCCGGCAGCAAAGACACCTGGGATGGATTTAGCAATGAGCGTGAAGAAATTTTTTCCTACTTCGAAAAAAATAAAATCATTGGCGTCCTGCTGATGTCTGCAGACCGGCATCGTTCGGACATGCGGCGAATCCAACGCAAAAATGGATATGATCTTTACGAGTTCATGAGTTCAAAGCTGACAAATGTACACACCCACGATCTCGTTCAAAATGCCAAAGGATCTGAATTCATCATGGGATACAATGCCAAATGCTCATTTGGACTTTTGGAGTTTGATACCGTCGCTGCCGATCCGCACGTCAAATTCAGCATTGTGAACATTGACAACGAATTCATAGATTCACGTATGCTAAAACTGAGTCAACTTTCTGTTAATAATTGACCTGCCCTCATCGAAAAACCTTCAATTCCTTTCTGTATTTCTGTTGATGTAATAAATAATTTGAATAAAATATTTTAATTTTGTTAATTGAGTTACAGTTGTACTGAAATAATTTTTTAGCCAGGTGCGACGCACTTATTTCCGATAGGCCTGCAAATCTTTGATGATGCCTGGAAACTTCGGAATGAAGTGCGTCGCACCTTTAAAAATTGAAGGAGGATTGTATGGTATCAGTAATGTCTTTGTGGCTGCCTATTTTGTTATCCGCGGTGTTTATTTTTGTTGTCAGTTCTATCATTCACATGGTGTTAAAATACCACAATAATGATTTCATGGGATTGCCTGATGAAGATGGCGTGATGGGTGCGTTGCAAAAATTTTCAATTCCACCAGGTGATTATGCCGTCCCCTATGCCGGATCGATGGAGGCTATGAAATCAGATGCTTATCTGGAAAAAGTGAATAAGGGCCCGGTTGCGATGCTGACTGTCCTCGAAAACGGGCAACCGAAAATGGGCGTCAGTTTAGCGCTCTGGTTTTTGTATAGTATTATTGTCAGCATTTTTGCAGCCTATGTCGCCGGTCGGGCTCTGGGACCGGATGCACATTATCTTGGGGTTTTTCGTTTTGCAGGCGCAACAGCTTTTATGGGATATGCAATGGCATTGCTGCAAAACTCCATTTGGTATAAACGCAATTGGGCCGCAACTTGCAAATCGATGTTTGATGGATTGATTTATGCGTTGGTTACTGCAGGAACGTTTGGTTGGCTGTGGCCGTAATTTTTGGACTATGTGAATCATTGTAAGCCCTTCAAATTATTACCATTTGAAGGGCTTTTAATTTTTATAGCAATTTGCAAAAGTTTTATCCTATGATCAATATCTGGCAGTCGTTTATTTCGTATAACAAAAAGCATTTTACTACGCTTACCTTGGTTTAGAATGCTTTAGCGTGTATCCATTTTGGTTCCCCCCATAGATCAATTAAAAAATATTGGAAATTGATCTGCATTCTTCTGTATATTACTGTTCATAAAGAATTTCCTTCATACTCGGTTTTTTTTATTCTTCTCTAAGATACTCACGGTTCAAATCACCCGAGGAAGTCCAAATGGAAATATCAAGAATTGATATTGCGACCGCCATAACCCAACTTCGCACTGATATCCTGGAAGCTATTGAAAAAGGTAAAGATAGTGATCTCAAGTTCGACTTGAAGGATGTTGAGGTGGAGTTTAAATGCTGTGTTAAAAAAGAAGAAGGGGAAGAATTCGGTTTCAAGTTTTATTTGTTCAATGGTAAAACAACCGGCAAAGAAACCGAAGAAGTTGTGCAGACAGTAAAGCTCAAATTGAATCCGAAAAAGAGTGGAAAAGTCGTTCAGTTGGCTGATGAAGACAATCCGAAGTAAACAGTCATTCCAATACCTTTATTGAGCGATTCTCACTGCTGTCATTCAGGAGGAAACTATTTGGCCAAATGCCCAACAAAAAATGGTTTCCTCCTGAATGACAGCTGCATAACATTTTTGATTTTCATCTATAAATGGTTTGACTGCGCAATAAATCGTACAGTTTAATGAATATCCAAATTCGGGGAGCTCCAATGAAAGAAAAAGACTGGCTTGCGGAAGTCGCTTCACCAATTCAGGGAAAAAAAACCTGCAGTATCAGCACCGGTGTGCCCATCAGTCGGCGATTACTTTTGACCAGCGGGCATGGTGTACCAAAGGAAATAGGGCAAAAAGTAAAAATTCGTTTTATTCGCGATTTTCAGGAGAAGAAAGACTGGCGGGAAGCGACTGTGATTTGGCACGGCAAAGAGAAACACAAAATCGACGCGGCTTTACTTAAGTTTGAGACAATCAAAGAACTCGAATCCTACATCTATACCGGCCTCCAGCCCATCAATCCTGTAGATTGGTACGGCGCCGGTTTTGCCGCAGCCGTGAAAATTACCGAAGGGGAATTAAAAGGCCATCGCGATACTGCGGGATTAAATGGGAAATACAATCCCATGGGTTGTGCAAAAACAGATTTACTTAATCTGACGGTGTTAAGTAAACCAGTTAAACCCGAGCTGTGGGCAGGTGTTTCCGGCGCGCCAGTGTTATTCTCTGGTCGACTTATCGGCATCGTTCGATCGCTGAATGAAAACTTTGGTGGTGATAGCCTTGATGCTATTCCAATAAAAGAACTGCTGGAAATAGACGAATTCCGGGATCTAATCGGCTGTGTAGATCGACTTGATTCTCTAAATGTATTACGTCAGAATTTTATTGAAGAAATTGGGAAATCAAAAGAGGCAATAGACATTTTATGGCCCTTATGTATGGGGACTGATAAAATGAAAACACCTGAAAGTATCATCGATATTTTATTGCACAAAGATATTTTGTCTTTTGTAAACATAATGAACAATGCATTAAAGAATCTTGATCTCAAATTATCGGAACCCCGCCGTATTCTTTTAAACCTGCTAGAAAAAATGTTACCGATGCTGTATGATAAGGCATTCATTCTGTCCGTTAGAAGTGTTCTTGATGGAAAAAATATTCCGAACTATGCCTACATTCCGATAAGAACGCCGACAATTGCGGAAATAATAATGGCCGCTATTGATAGGCGAAAAGTTGATTTCAAATGGACAAATGACGGGAGATCGCCTGTGGGCAGGAAGAATATTGCTCATCATTTCAGGGAAAAAGGATTTGATATTACTGGTGATTGTGGATTGGATGAATTGATCGATCTATTGTCTCATGATCCCCAAATCGTTGATCCCGATGATTTAAAAAGGGAAAAAAAGGATACAATTATAGAATTGATTAATCTGGGACTTGAGAGACTGTTTAAAGACAAAAAAGAGAATGCTCTTCGATATTACTTTATAGTTAACAAAGATTTAGGCGTCAATGAAACTGTAATCAGCAGAATAAAAAATGAGTTGCCAAAACTTACTTTGATCGAGCTTTCAGATTCAGCGAAATTATTAGTTGAAGAAAGAGAAATTACCTTAGCATTACGCGATGCTTACTTCCCAAGGAAGGATTGAAAATATGGACTGGAACTGGAAACACCTGAATTTTAAAAAAGATGAAAAACGTATCGTGCACATGGTCAAGCTGGAAGACGGCATCGAGCAAGTACATTTGTTTGATGATGATTCCATTGCCGCCGTGAATGCCGCGGTTGCTGCCAGGCGCCCCTTGCTGGTGCGTGGCGAACCCGGCACTGGCAAAACCCAGCTCGCTCGCGCAGCTGCGGAGAAAATGGGCTGGGCGTTCATTCCCACAATCGTCGATGCGCGAACCGAGGCCGATGAAATGTTTTACACAATGGATGCAGTGACCCGTCTTGGCAAAGCGCAGGCGGCAGCTGCATTAGGTGTAAAAGATAAAGCTGAAGTGGAAGACCTGCTGGATGAAAAAAAATATGTCATTCCCGGACCGCTGTGGTGGACATTTAACTGGGAATCTGCACAAAATCAGGCTGAATTTGCAAGAGCAGAATCCATTCCTTTATTCGATAGCGG
>QQUM01000468.1 GCA_008501545.1 Calditrichota bacterium | reverse complement strand
AATACACTGGAAAAAAGCAGCAAAATTTGGTGGCCATTATCAGATTTCAAATACACAAGTTGGCAGACAGGAACAAGTATATTTCAAGGTGCGGGAAGGGGAAGGAAATTACCGCTATGACGAATCGCTTGATGAATACATCCCTGATCCCTTTGGTGAATACGTGCTCCGACTTCTCCCCACGGATGAATTTATTCCTGTCGTAGAGCTGAAGGGGCGAGTGGATTTTCGGTTTAAACCAAATAAAGTGCTGCGAACAAAAAACACTTCATCCATTTACAAAAAAATACTCGCGAATATCAGTAGTGAGACCTTTCTTCGGCTCGAAGAGAAGACACAGGAACCAAACGTTCGTGATATTTACTTGCTGGATTTTTCTAAATTTCAAAATTCGCAAACCACACTTTTGGGCAACATGTCGTTGCGACAGGATTTGACACTTTTTGAAAAACGCCGGGATTTATCGTTGCGCTATCGATTGCTGTCCAGCAAAAGTATCAATAATCAGTTCCTCGATGGTGAGCAGAAAAGGCGGTATATTCGGCATGAATGGCGTTTGAACTTGTCGCCCTCGCGCCAATGGGGAGGGCGTTTTGAATTTCAGCGGACGATCGAGGATAAGACATTTTCCCGGGAAACAAGACCCGACCGGTTTGTTCGTGGTGTGCGACTTGTTTCAGAAGTTTCCTGGCGGCCACAAAACAGGCTGGAGCTTGCGCTGGGCAGTGTTTATGGCTTTGATGCGGATAAAGCGTATGAGCCACAGACGGAGGTGCAGCAGGTGACACTCAAGCCACGCACAACATATTCTTTTCGTGGACGTGGCCGCCTGCGCGCAGAATTTGAGTATACAAAAGTGACAGCAAATGATGAAACTCGCATTATTCCGTACGAGCTTGCACAGGGCAACAGGCTCGGTCGTTCCCTAAGATGGAATCTGACGTTCGACTACCGCATGTCGAAAAATTTAAATAGTTCCGTAAGTTATCAGGGACGTGACGAGCCGCAACGTGAATCAACAATACACGTGGCGAAAGTGGAAATGCGGGCCTATTTTTAGATCCTATAAAAATGCTTAAGCTTTCATATTTTGGAAATGGAAATACACCGCTGCCGAATTTCAAATTCTGTTGTAATATATTTCATTTTGAATTTTGTCGAATAAATAAAATGCAAAACAGAAAGTCTATTATTCAAACTTCGATCCTCGTCCTCTTCATATTTGTATTGGCCGTTCCTAATTTATTCTCCGGGATAGGTGGAACAAAAATACAAAGCGAGACTGCAAAGGAAATACCATTGCGAGTGCAATTTCGCAATGGGATGAGCACTGTTCCTTTGTTGGAAGCGTTCGGGCTTGATGTGCGCAACCCGAAGACGGAATTATCCATGCAGCAACTGGCCAGGGAAAGCCTGGGCTGGCTAAATACGAATGGGTATTATTTTGCCGTCATCGACACACTGCTCAAAAGACAGTTACCTCAACCCCATATTTTTCTTTATATAACCACCGGTAAAAAGACGAACCGGCTGCACGTCACAGTCAAACCAACAAATGATTCATATAAGCAGGAATGGCAGGCATCGCTCGCACATGCAGAATCTGTGAATAAGATTGAAGAAAAGGTTTTCACGATTTTAGAAGAATTGAGCGAGCATGGATACCCATTTGCTAAAATTGTATTTGATTCTATCGCCCTTGCCGATGATTCAGTTCATTCGGAATGGCATTTAAGCACTTCATCACACGTTTTATTTGGACCTTATGTTGTACTTGATTCCATTGCAATTCGAGGCAATAACCTGACGAAAGATAAAGTGATTCGACGTGAATTAGGCATAAAGACGGGTGATGTATACCGTGAATCCCGACTGCAATATGCCCGTGACCGGTTGCAACGTCTGGGTATTTTTAATGCAGTTTCCGAACCACAACTTTATTATGAAAAGGGACGCTCTTTGCTGCAGGTCGTGATTCGGGAGGGCAATACCAATGTGTTTAATGGCGTGGCGGGTTACAATCCCGGTCGTGACGGTGAATCCGGTGATCTTACGGGAACACTCGATTTGCAATTTGGAAATCTCCTCGGCACAGGAATGAAGATGGCAGCCCGCTGGGAAAAACGCAACCGCCATACACAGGAATTGGCAAGCCAGTATCGTGAACCATGGTTTCTCAACTATCCTGTTCATTTGCAGGGTGGATTTCAGCAACTTATTCAGGACACACTTTATATTGAGCGCCAATTTGAATTTTCTGTGGAATGGCCATTCCGGGATATTGTCGATTTTGTTGGTAAATTGGAACGAAAGACGGTCAATCCGGATTCTTTCGGAATCGTTCTCTACAATTTGCAAAAAAGTAGTGCACTTGCTGCAGGTATTGGATTGAAATATGAATCGCGCGATAATTCCTATAATCCACGGCGCGGAGTTTATTATTATACTATGGTGGAATCTGTGCAAAAACAAGCCGGTGGGAGTTTTAAACAGCAAAAACTTTCGGTTGATCTGCAGTGGCTTCTACCGCTTTGGCGTTTGCATGTCTTGAGCACGGATTTACACTGGCGCCATATTTCCAGCACGGAAGAACAAATCAGTTTTGCAGATCAATACCGCCTTGGTGGTGCAACCACACTGAGAGGCTATCGTGAAGAACAATTTCGTGGGGATAGAATCGCATGGGCAAATCTTGAGTATCGATATTTGCTCGGCAGAAGAAGTCGCGCGTTCGTCTTTTATGATGCCGGATCAGTTACTTATGGAGATGCAGCAGGAAACAACGAATTTTTATCGAGTTATGGTGTAGGAGTACGCATGGAAACAAAACTCGGAGTCGTTGGATTGGATTATGGATTAGGTGAAGGGGATGGTCTGTCTCAGGGGAAAATACACGTCAGTCTTATAAATTCATTCTAAAAAAATTCTACGGTTTCGAAAAAAGCCTAAACATTTTCACTATTTCTTGTGTCAAAATGAGTGTATGCCCATCGGAATGAGAACGTGCGACATTATTTCAGGTTAAAATCTTAACTTTAATAATGTTATAAATAAAATATAATCTTTTGCCACGCCGATGTTAATTCTTGTTAATTTGCTTTGTTTTTCGCCAGGAACGGGAATTTATGGAAACAACTTAAAGGCCGTAACGTAAGGTTGAATCCGAAAAGGCCATGCGATAGCCTTTACGAAAGTTCATTCACCAAAACAACTTTTTATGAAGGGAGAAAAAATGTCTCAAAAACTCGTGACAAAAAATGGGAAGAGATTTGTTCTGTATATTTCTCAGGAATTGCGCAATGAAATCACGGACTGTGTTAATCGGGACGGAACAACACTGGCTGATTTTGCTCGAGATGCGTTCGAATCATATTTGTGTAATCGTCGGCAGGAAGAACGTCGCCGCCAGTTGGAAGAATCATGTATGATGTTCAAAAATTTTGATGGGCAACGCCTGCAGGCCTGGGGAAAAACGGAATCTGATGGATGGGCGTTATGAATCTGTTCAGTCGAGGCGATGTTATTTTAGTTAATCTTAGCAATGACACATCAAATCCCAAATCAGAAATGATTTCCCCAGCTGTCGTCGTTTCCAGCGACACACTCAACGCGAACCTCGATACATTGATTGTGTGTCCAGTTATTGACGCAAACGGGATTAGCGAATCGCGCATTGGCGCAACATTGGTCCCGGAAGATGTCATTGGACTGGGGAAAAACTGTCTCGTTCTTTCCTTTCAAATTCGTAGCATTATCAAAAATCGAATTATTCGCAGAGTCGGATCGCTTCCGGATGCTTACTTAAAGCAAGTACAGGAAGGCGTGAGTGCTGCACTGGAACTGCAATGATACATTCCCACCGTATGGAGCGGAAATTTCATGGAATCTATCACAGACCTTCCATTGTAATTCCAATTGGACAATGATCAGAGCCCATCACTTCGGACCTGATAAAAGCATCTTTTAAATTGGGCCGCAATGCCGACGAAATGCAAAAGTAATCGATACGCCAGCCAACGTTTCGGGCTCTTGCATTCATACGGTAAGTCCACCAGGTATATTGTCCGGCGTCTTTATTAAATTCGCGAAATGTATCGATAAAACCTGCGTTTACAATCTTATCAAAACCTGCCCGTTCTTCATCTGTAAATCCTGCGTTTCTCTTGTTGCTTTTCGGATTCGCCAGATCGATTTCTTTATGCGCAACATTCAAATCTCCACAAAAAATGACCGGTTTTTCCTTTTCCAAAGATTTAACGTGCTTGAGAAATGCAACATCCCATTGATTTTGTCTGTAGTCAAGCCGCATAAGTTCTCTCTGGGAATTCGGAGTGTAGACATTGACCAGATAAAATTTTTCGTACTCCAGTGTTATAACACGCCCCTCGTTATCATGCTCCGGGATGCCCATTCCATTCTGTACACCAAGTGGTTCGATCTTGGAAAAGACAGCAGTGCCTGAATAGCCTTTTTTCTCTGCTGAATTCCAGAAAGCAAAGTAACCATTTAAGTCAAGGTCCACCTGTGCCGGTGTGGCTTTCGTTTCCTGCAAACATAAAATATCCATATTTTCATTTTTAAAAATATCGGTGAAGCCTTTGTTTATTGCTGCTCTGATGCCATTGACATTCCAGGAAATAAGTTTCATAATTAATAATCCTTTATTGCTGTTAAAAACTATACTTTTCCAAAAGTGCGAAAAATTATTACAAATCAAAAGGATTTATATTTAGCAGATTTTTGGTGGGATGTTTTCTGTTGAATCAGAAAAAATTATCTAACTCAGTATTTTAGCGGTTTGAAGCATTTGGTGGGGTAGAATCAGCCTCATTATTCCATTTTTTCCAGGATCTCGTGTGCATTGTCATAAAAATGGGAATTGGATTGGATAGTCGAAAAACAGGATTTCGCATTTTCAAATTCGTTGGCGACATAATATGCCAGCCCCAGAAAATAAAGTTCTCTACCGGATGAGTTTGTCCTGTTCTTCTCGGCAAAATCCCGATTAATTTTTAAATAGTCAATGGTCTTCATCAACAATGATTGCTTTTTAAGATCGTCTGTTTCCTCTGCTACGGCGAGATTAAAATGGGAAAGTGCATATAAAAACTGAATGTCACCTAACAATAATTTGCCGCTGTATGATGATTTGAGATCGCGTTGGTATTTTTCATTTTCAACTATAACCCGGAGACGGTTGATGGCGAGCTGAAATTCCCCTGTTCTAAAATTTTCAAAATTTGTTGTAAACTCATTTTGCAGACGGTTAATTGTGTTGGGTTGGGTAGCCGTTTCTCGTAAATTTATATTATGATCACCGGTGGCTTGAGATTGTGGTGATTTAAATACACTATCGGCTTTAATTTCGTCTTTTAGGTATTTTTGTGTGAATTGCGCTTTGGTGGGTGAGTGTGTGGTGAAAAAATTGACTATAAACAGAACAAACATTGCAGTGATTGAAATGGCGAGAACGATTTTAACAGCCGGCTTATTTAAGTATTCAATTTTTCGCGCTGGAGCCTGCGGTCGACTATCGTTTAACACTGCTCTGATAAATTCTTGCCGGTCCTTGCGTTTTGGCTTTTTGTAGATGCTTTGAAAAATTTTTTCTTCTTCAGAGGAGAGCTCTGCATCATGCTCTTTAATGAGTGCGGCGAGTGTTTTTATATATTTTTCATCTTTTAAAATATTTTCCTCAAACATTTCCAGTTCATCTCTGGATAATTCACCCCGGATATATCGAATATAATTCTGGATATTTGATGCATTGCCTGCATCACTCGTCTCTTTGTCTCGAGTTGCCATTATTTTATTCCTTAGGTAGTATTTTTTGTGTTTTTATTCAGTGATGTACTTGTAAAGAATGTCAATTCATTTTGGATGGAAGTTAGTGTTGTCCTTTGCCGGGATTGGAATGAAAATTCCCCGTCGCAATTTTTGATCTCTCATACATGTTTGCACCATGCATGTAAGAGTAGACAATACATCTGCACAAAAATCCCGAAAAAATTTGTCATATTTTGTTCAAAATTTTTTTGATCTCGGTTATTCTGTTTGCAATTCTTTTGTTTGATATCTGTGTCTCTAATGGCGCAATCTCTGCTATTTCATGGGCTTTTAATCCATAAATGAAATGAAGTTCAAAAATGATTAAATCGCGTTTCCAAAATTTATTCTTTTTCTTGTTACCTATAATCGTACGGCATTCTTCAAGGCGGTTTTTATACTCTTGCTCATGTTCTAGATTATCAATAGTGGATTCTATATAATCGAGAACCTGTAAATTATTTTCATCCATCCTGGAAGAAGCGGATTCATGGATGGATATCGTATTGCCCTTCCTTTTGACAGCACTATTATGCTTGGCAGAATTAATTACTTCATATTTAATCATTTTCCTCAGATAAGCAAAGATGGAATTTTCAGTTTCATTGCGAAAAGATTTGATAGCCTTTCTTTTTCCTGTGCTTAGCTTGAGGAATATACGTTGTATTGTATCTTCTCTGTCGTTGAGCTCATGTGTACGAAATGTCCGTATCTTATAGAAGATTTGCCATTTGTACACATAGTGCGCGATGACATTGTGGAATCGATCATAAAATTCCATCCAGGCTCGCTGGTCTATTGGATCCTGTTTGCACAAGTTGATCAGTTCGACATTTTTTAACTGTTTGTATCGATTTAACATATGGTGCCTTACATTCTAACCAAGTAAAGAAAATGTGGCGATCAAATGGTGAGGGGAGCCGAAAAATATTCGGTCTTGATACTCAATTTTGCCAATTCCGTGCGCTCTCTAATATCCGAATTACCAATGTTAAACTATTCACCTGAGAACGAATCCAGCGACGAG
Organism: Calditrichota bacterium; assembly: GCA_008501545.1. Classification (GTDB taxonomy): domain Bacteria; phylum Zhuqueibacterota; class Zhuqueibacteria; order Zhuqueibacterales; family Geothermadaptataceae; genus Bioreactorimicrobium. The sequence goes on along the minus strand of QQUM01000468.1, from coordinate 975 downwards.
TATGGCGATGAGAATAACCAACATACCCTGAGGCGAATGATGAATGTCAGGAAGTTCCTGCAAAGATTACAGCGAATGCAGTATGAAAATGGCCATCGAAAACGCTTGATAATCGTTCACCGAGATGATAATCAAGCGTGATTTTGTTGATGATCATCTCGATTTTTAATACGAGTTAACATTTCAAGTTAATTATCATTCATGCTTAAATCAAGAAAAAATCAGAGTTAATTCATGCGAACTGTTGATCTGAATCGCGTAATAGAGTGATCTTTTCAATGGGGAAGACAGAATTTCATTCCTGCTTGAAATTATTCATCTGCATTTAACTCGTTCTTGCCGTAAAGTACACATTGAACTTCCGGATGGATGACCAGAAACATAAACGTGTATTCTTTTCACCCGAATGAAATAACCGCTCGAGTTCAACCGAGTTGAAAACAGTGCTGATGTGAAACCTGAAAGACACGCTGTTCAGCACTGCCATATCATCGATTAATAGGCTATCCTGGCATTATTTCTGCCATTTTGTGAAAACTAATTTAAACGATGATAATATATCATTTTTATTATGCGCGTAACTCCGATACTTAAATAAAATAAAAATATGAATTAGGACTAAATTTTTCTTAAGGAGATTAAAGAATTTGTCTTGTCGAAATTTAATACAAATGTCTCACCATGGACACGCACTGCAGCTGACAATTTTCTTGCTTTTCTTTTTTATTGCTACTTTCGCATTCGGGCAAACTCTAAGTGAAGCTTTTACAGTTGATGGCGGGGGTATACCCGATCTTGATATTGATCCAAACAATGGCATACTGCACATGGTGCACCACAATGGTGGTGTAAAATATACCCGCATGAATGCTGAAGGCGATATACTTATTCAGGAATATGTGCCCGGTTCCGGCGCTGATAACGATGCTGTCGGTTGGAAATTTGGCGCGACCATCGCCGTTGATCCCGCAAATG
>QQUM01000471.1 GCA_008501545.1 Calditrichota bacterium | reverse complement strand
TGAGTAGCTGGTACCGCGGGCTTGAAGGGTTATTTTCCAGCCTTACCGCCCACAAGCGTTCGAGTATCTTACGCATGAGTTACATGGTTTTTCCAGGTTTGTGTTATGGCATGTCTACGAAACCGGCATGGATCATCCAAAGCATAGCAGCGCCCACACTGTTACTGCACAGTTCCGGAGATTGGCTCACGAATGCCAGACATTCCAAAATGCTTTTTAATAAAGCCGGCGCGAACCAACCCATAGCACTTGCCTTTATAAAAACAGTTGTTCATGCGGAAGATATGCTCACCCGCGATACGGAAATGATTAAAAAGACATTTTTTGATGTGCTCGCAACATGGTTTAAATTCATTGATGAAAACGCTGTGGTTGACGATAAAATGCAGTTCAACAAGGCCTTCACGCAGAGGATGAATTCGGCCGTCGAAAGTGATCAAATCTATCCCGTTATGGAGATCACTGAATTAAGCCGGCCAACGATGCACAATCAAAGGGGGAATATCTGGACGACGCAAAGTGAGCAAAATCCGGCATTTATCACTTTGCAAGCCGTTTTGAATCGCGATGGCGACGCACGACAATTCGTAACGATTGGTGGCAAAAAAAACCAGAAAATCTTGAGTCAGTTACAAGCTGGTTTCGCCTGGGCTGACTACGACACACAGGATTCAATAAACCCGGAGGCCTACCTTTCTCTTTATCATCCTTTCGGATCATTTTTGTGGGCCAGAAAACTTACGTATATTCATGGCATGCAACGCCATGATTCGCGGCGTATTCTTTCGGCAGACCTGGCATTTCTAGTTGTTGACTTTCAATTGAATTACGGCACAATCCGCACACCAGAAAAAAAGGACCTGCAATTGTATTGCACTTATCCATTGATTTTCAGCCCAAACGGAAACTATTTTGCAGGATTAACATACAGCCAATTTTTTGATACATCTGTCGCTGAAAAAAATTTTTCTGCTTACATTTTTTACGGTCCGAAAATAGCACATGCGCGGATACAGCTCTTCACGGAATACCATTTTCTTAAATCGAAATTCTCCAAAAATGAAAGCCAGTGGCGTTTTGGCATTTCAATCAACTTAAACGAACGATGAAGAAGAAAAATATCATCTTTGACTTTGACGGCGTTATTGCTGATTCTGAATTTTTTCAGCTAAAAATCTGGGATGAGGTGTTGCGGGAACTGGGATACGATGTTGGCGAGCTGCCGATTTCGGCTATCGCCGGGATAGCGGATGAACTGGCGATAAGAAATTTGCTTCCTGCACAAAGTCCGGCAATATACAAGAAACTTGTATTTGAGAAAAAACAACGCTGCCAACGGCAAAAGCTGGACATTGAACCGGTTCGCGGAATCGATGAATTCCTTGCATTCCATCAAACAGAAAAATCGTTTTCCATCTGCTCAAATTCACCGGCAAGCGAGATTAAGGAATTCACAGAACGGCATTTCCCGTCAATTGCATTTCAAAAAATTCTCGGCAAAGGAGACTTCAGCAAAGAGAAACCGGATCCTGCGCCTTATTTAAAACTGATCGAAATAACCGGTATTTTGCCGGATGAGAGCGTTGTTGTGGAAGACAGTGTGGCCGGCGTTAAAGCTGCCAGGGCGGCAGGTTTGCACGTCATTTATCTCGATCGCTATGGCATTGCGATCCCAAATGTTCAATCGGTTTCGTCGATTCGTGGCATCCGCGAAACGGGGATTATCTAACGTAAATTGGATTCGTATAAATCCAGGGCACCCAATTCCCATCCAGTTCGATTGCAACTTCAATGCGATAAACACCTGCCTTATCCACACCTGTAAATTTGTACGCATAGCCCCCCGCTTGTTCATCGATGAGCGCCCCGTTTCGCAAAAGCCGGTATCGTCCGGGTAGCGGTGAAACGGCCGACAGGATGCTTGCATTTTTCAGTGCAATTTCATCACCGAGAATACCACTGACGGCATCATTTTGATCCAGTGCATAGAAAAGGAAACCTTTTGCATCGGCCAGGGCATCAAAGGCAACGTAGAGGTGGCCTTTTAGAAAATGATCCGCCAGATTTTGTTTATCCAGCGAATCGGCCAAAATATGATTGTTGACAAAGCTGAATGAATGATAAAATGTATCGAGATAAAGTTTAAAGGCCCAGCCATTCTCATCGGGTTCAGAAAGCAATATTTTCTCCCATAATCCAACTTCCGTTGTATCGATTGGATTGGCATTCGGGCCAAGCCACTCCACCCTGCCGTCGGGCAAATAACTGGCACGAATATTCTGGTTTTCGTGCGCATCGACAGCGGAGAAACCAACAATGCGCCGCCATGTATTTAAAGAATCCCAGCGTGCGAGGATTTCCGTTTGTTCATCGAACAATTCACGATAAATCCGGTGGCGGTATCGATCTTGATTAATTATGGTATTAAAAAAGATATCGCTGTAGCGTTCATCTTTTATATCTGTATGAATATTATAAATTTCCATACCCTGATAATCCGGATTGAGCCAGGGCCGTTTCTCTTCACAGTGAGGGAAAACGACGAGTCCACCTGCATCGACAATGCCCTTGATCAGGCTTGGATTATCCATTCGCCAATCGATAACTGTATCCGCGAGTGGCCAAACGAGCAAATCGTTGTTTTCAGTCCCAGGCACCATTAAAACGCCATCATGTTCCCCGTATAAACCCCGGGGGAAACTATCCAGCTTCGCTCGCTCATGATCTGTAAAAAAGATAAATTCGATATCAGCTTTTTTAGCTGCAGTTAAAATCTCGTTCAACGTGCCCCTGCTATCGTGGGACCAGTAGCAGTGACTGTGCATCAGACCGCGATAGTGGGTGAGGGATGTTACCTGCGGCACGGGTTTCCGCAGGGATCGAACGGCTTCAATTTGCTCCTCAAGTCGTGGATAAACGACAAAATGGTTCCAAATGCCCGGTACAAACAAGTAAAAAAGTCCGAAGAAAATCAGGGCCAGAACGAAAAGAACAATTCGTTTTATAATTTTACGCATGGATACACTCACATCATTGTCGGTCAAATTTCATTAGAATAACCCGTTGTGCAAAATTTGAATATCATTGAAAATTGTGGATAAACCTAACACGCTTGTGCCTGCGTGTCGTCATTTTGCTCTTAATCTCAATTTTGCACAACGGGTTATTTTAAGATTTATGATAGATTCTAAAAAGTTCCTTACAGGATGACAATCTTGAGCCGGTTCAGATTGATGAATATGAACCAGAGCGAACATTTTTGTGCAAAACATGTCAATCTAAGAAAAAATATCATTTTATTGTAATAAAATTTATCCTAAATTTTGCACGGTTTGGTTGCAATAATTATTGGTGTGGATAACATGGAGTAACAACGATGCGCATTGTGATTGCTTTGGGCGGAAATGCTCTTCTAAAACGTGGAGAACCTCTGACTGCAAACGTTCAGAGAAAAAACATTCAGGAAGCAGCAAAAGACCTCGCCGGCATTGCTGATGAACACCAACTTGTGTTGTCCCACGGCAACGGTCCACAGGTAGGCTTGCTGGCGCTGCAAGCTGCGGCTTACCACGATGTCGAATCCTATCCATTGGATGTTTTAGGTGCGCAGACAGAGGGCATGATCGGCTACATGATCGAGCAGGAACTGGGAAATCTGTTGCCAATTGAGGTCCCCTTCGCAACAATTTTAACAATGACCGAAGTTGATCCGGAAGATCCGGCATTTCAAAATCCAACAAAATTCGTCGGCCCCATCTACGATGAATACGACGCGCTTAAATTAAATGAAGTGAAGGGCTGGACATTTAAAAAAGACGGCGAACATTGGCGGCGAGTCGTTCCATCTCCAAAACCCAAACGGTTGTTTGAAATCCGTCCCATCAAATGGCTTCTCGAAAAAGGCACAATCGTCATTTGCGCGGGTGGCGGTGGTATTCCTGTAACCTACAAAACCAAGGCGAAGCGTTATCTGCAGGGCGTTGAAGCCGTCATCGACAAGGACCTGGCGAGTGGTATGCTGGCCAAAGAATTAAATGCTGACATGTACATCATGGCGACAGATGTCGATGCCATCTATGAGGATTGGGGAACAACCCGGGCTCAACGAATAGCCTCGATTACCCCACAAGAATTGGCTCTACTAAATTTTGCCGATGGCTCTATGGGACCGAAAGTAGAAGCGGCTTGCGAATTTGTGAATTCCACCGGGAAAAAAGCTGTCATTGGTTCCTTAACCCAATTGAAAGAAATCGTTAAAGAACAAGCTGGAACTGTAGTTGAAAACAAACCGAGATAAATTTATTTTATAGCCAGTTAAGTTTTTCTTGTGACTCACCCAAAAAATCATAATTATTTAAATGGAAATACAACCAGGCTAATTTTTCAAGTAATAGAGGACTTTTCTACAAAAATCATTCTTATAACACAACAGTTTGAGTTTTATTATTTTCATCAAAATACATGAAAGGAAATAACAATGAACTCAAAAACTCTTGCAATCGTGCCGTTTATTTTGCTGTTGTTTCTTTCCACCAACACCCCTGCCCAGGAAACATTTCAAATCACCAGGACACTCAATTTTCATCTCGTGAAGGAATTTCAATACGGGCAAGATTCTTTCATTCAAGACATGATAATGAGCGCTGATGGTTCGACGATTCTCTTTTCGAACTATGATACAAAAACATATGTCATGGATGCTGATGGCTCGAACACGCGTTTGATTTATGATCCACAGAAACGGACGGATCCATGGTTAGATATCAGTGCAGATGGGACAGTTTATGTACTTGGACATACGTATCATATCATTATTGGTCGAACGGATGGGAGCAGTGCACCTGTGACTATCTCGACGCTGCCGGAAAGTGACGGAAATCCTGTTGGAATCTATTTACAAGCCCCTCCACGTATTACTGCAGATGGTCAACATGTTTATATAGGAAATGTTGGAGGAGGCAAAAAAGTCGGTGGGCTTTGGAGAGTGAATGCAAATGGCGGCAGTCCGACCCAGTTGTTCAGTTACGAGCAAATGGAGACCCAATACAACATTCCATACAACCAGGACTGGGGAAATTATTTATTTAAACCAGAATTCGATATTTCTGATGATGGATCGAGAATTATATTTGCGACGGATATCATTCCAGGATCAACAAAACTCATGGCGTATAATAGTGGGGCATTGCGCATTCTGATAGACAAAATACCCATTCCGGGCATCGAGAAAAATGCGATAAGTGGAGACGGAACGACCATCGTGTACTATAAAATGGAAGATGGGAACAATGTGCTTTATTCCGCCAATTTCGATGGTTCAAATCAGGTTAAATTGTACGATTATGGTTGGAATCCACCCCTGATTAAATTAACACAAAATGGTGAAAAAGTATTTGCATACTGGGCAGGAACAACCGGTTCGAGCCGCTTTATGAATACAGATGGCACATCCCATGGGAACCTTGGTGTTGTGCAGACAAACTGGCTGCTTAATTACGGCAAGCCATTTGCTTATCACGGAAAGAGCTTCATTTCGTTCGACGGTAACCGATTCAGTTTTATTGCAGGAGAACCAAATTTGGGGAAACCAATGCGCATATGGGTTGGAGAAATTAATTCAAATCTTCTGGGAACTGGTCCAACATTCTCGAATATAAATCTGGAACCTGATTATGTGTTAACTGCAGCAAGGAGCACTTCAACGTTTCGTGCTGCTATAACAGGCGGTGCACATCCGGTTGTAGAAGCAGGATATGCAAGTTTCATAAATGGATTCTTTAAAAACATTTTCGCCAGTCATTATCGGCTACTTGACGATGGAACAAAGGGTGATGTAAATGCTGGTGATGGGATTTATACTTTAGAAGATATTTCTTCCAATGTATCGGAAGATTTTGAAGATAATCCGGTTGTTGTACGCTTCAGCGCCTGGACAGATAAGGCTGTAACTGAGGTTGAGGTGGCACCATTTTACATACTGGAAAACGAACCATCCGGTACAAAACCTGTCATCACCTCACTCTCTCCCGCAGTTGGAGAACCCGGAACGCAAGTCACCATCTATGGCACTGGATTTAGTAGTGAGCCCGGCCAAAACATCGTTTTTGTCAGTAATTTACAGGCAGTCATCATTTCTGCTTCTTCAACCCAAATCGTTTTTAGAATTCCAAATGGTCTCAATCCCGGGCTGCATGCTGTAACCGTGCGTACCAATGGGCAAACGAGTAACGCCGGATCAATTACTGTTGGAGGATCGGTATCATCATTAAATCCACCGCTAAACCTGACGGTTTACCTTGAAGACAATACAGCCTTATTAGACTGGGAACCTCCACAAGTTGGACAATCGGCAGGACAAGCTACACAAGACTCGAATGTCATGGAAGCCGAACCCAATAACAGTCCTGCACTTTCGCTTCCACTTTGGGGAACCTCACCCATATCTGTCGATGGCACGGTTTCACTGAGCGATGACGGTGTTTTGGATGATGGGTTCGATGATATCGAAGATTTATACAGGGTTACGTTGACTTCACCTGGAATTCATATTGTTCTATCTAATTTCAACTCCGATTGCGATCTCCATATTTACGATGCCTATGCGAATTATGTTTACGATGCATCGATCGGCTCCGAACCTGGCAGCCCGGAACAAATCGATTATGCTGAGCTTGAACCGGGGACTTATCTTATCGGTGTTTCAATTGTTGATTTTGATCCACAAGGTCCGGAAGAAACACCTTACACACTTGTGTTGAGCGGAAATTTTGGTGAGAATCCGGAAATAAAAAATTTGCTATCCTACAATATTTACAGGTCGAGTTCATCCGATGCACAGCAAAGCGGGACATTGCTTGCTACTGTCAATGGCCAAACAAATTTTTATGATGATTATCTGGACAATAACGGAAACTACTTTTATCAAGTAACAGCCGTCTATGACGAAGGTGAAAGCCCTCCATCGAACGAGGCATCTTCCCAGTCCCTGGATGTTTCACAGGACGAAAATGTTGCTATTCCCAATACTTTTACTTTACATCAGAATCACCCAAATCCTGTTAAAACAGTAACATTCATCAACTATTCTATCCCCCGGCCAGCACATGTCATAATCAAACTATACAATATCAGAGGACAAAAAGTGCGACAGATCGAAAACACGCATCCAACGGGCGGATCTTTTCAAATCGACATGCATGTTGCTGATCTTGCCAATGGCTTGTATATTTATCAAATGCAAGCAGGGAATTTCATTCAAACGCACAAGATGGTGGTCATCGGGAGGTAAAAATGAGTATGAAAAACTACACAATTCTTACTGGTATCATCTTTGGACTTGTTTCGTTGATGCACTTGCTGCGAGTGATTTTATCCGTTGATGTATTTATTGGCACATGGCCCACACCGGAGTGGATCTCATGGTTTGGATTTATAGGGTCGGGATTTTTTTCCTTCTGGGCATTCAAACTGGCAAGGAATTAATGAAGGCAATTACATCCAGGGATGAAAATCATCGTTACTTAAAAAGCGAGGCAAATGCCTCGCTTTTTTTAATATTATTTCAGTAGCACAGCTTTCCTGCTCTCCATTGCTGATGCAGATCGCAATCGGAAAATATATACCCCGCTCGAAGTGGCTTGTCCGGAATTGTCAAGCCCATCCCAATAATACCGATAGGGACCAGGCGTCAATTCTTTCCCGCTAACCAGGGTGCGAATCAACCGCCCGACGGTATCGTAAATGTTGAGGGATACGATTTCTGTTTTCGAAAGTGAAAACAAAATATAGGTATCCGGATTGAACGGATTCGGATATACAGCCTGCAAGGCAATGCCATTTGGGACCGCAGTTTGCAATTCATCATCATCCAAATTGACTAACTCCTGCCCGGGAGCGACATTCTTGCCAGCCCCGCCAACCGTAATCGTGACCTGATCGCGATCGGTTTCACCA
>QQUM01000459.1 GCA_008501545.1 Calditrichota bacterium | reverse complement strand
TCTTGATCACATTCAGGACCAGAAATGCTTTATAGCGAATGCTTGCTGTACGTCCTTTCCTGGTCAGCCGCTTCACTTCTTTTAAAACTTTCGGCAGTTCAGCTTCTGTTTCGAACAAGTCAATTTTTAACGCATTTACAAGTGCAGATTCAACAACATCATTATTCCCATGGCGCAAACACGAGGTGTATGCTCTATCAATGCGGGACCAATTCCTGGCATCCTTCGTTAGGTTGTTTTCTGCAGCAAATGCAAAAGATCCAAGGACGAAACTGAGCAATGCTGAGACGAGGGTGATTTTATATTTATTCTTCATTATTATCTCCTTTTTTTTAAAAATCCAAAGATGAAAATTAATTGAAATTCACCCATATTAAGACAAATGCTGTGCCATACATAAAAACAACACCACAAACAATTGATTAAAATATACTTAGACAAAAACAAAAGTACGAAGCTATCTTTCGACAAGGGTGCCACAAAAATACACCACCAATATTTATCAAGTTGGATAAAACTATATTTTTAATAGATTTGTGCAACAGGACGAAATGTGGCGCCGTGCACTGAATGTGGCACCTGTTCTGTGTGGTGTGGATTACCTGGCACGTTTCAGGCGATTATTCAAGGCCCGCCTGGATAATCCAAGTATTTCTGCAGCGATGGTTTGGTTTCCATGCGCACGTTTGAGGGCTTCTTCGATGAGCACGTTCTCAAGATCTTTCATGGTAGGCAGTTTTTCTGAAAATTGAACGAGGCCATGCTGCAGAGAGACTTCACCGGGAGTGGATGCAATTCCTGTCTTCGACCGCTGGCTTACTTTCTCACGGATAGCTTCCATCGAAAGGACACCGGATTTGTGAAGGCTGACTGCATCATAAATCATGCCTTCCAGTTCGCGAATATTGCCTGGAAAAGAGTAGGTACCAAGAAGGGTGAAAAGTTCACGTGGCGGTGTTGGCTTTTTTCTTTTTAAGGAAGTCGCCGCTTTTTCAAGAAAATGGTACACCAGCAAAGGCAAGTCATCTTTCCGATCGCGTAATGGTGGGATATGCACGTGGTGGGCTTGCAGGCGAAAATACAAATCACGCCGGAATTTGGCATTGTTCTGCATATTTTCCAGGTTCTGGTGGGTCGCCGCAATAATGCGTACATCCGTTTTTTTCGGCACATCCGAACCGAGAGGATAATACTTCCCTTCCTGCAGTAATCTTAACAACTTCACTTGGGAGTCCGGACTCATATCCCCTATTTCATCGAGAAAGAGTGTGCCACCTTGCGCCTGCTCAATCAGGCCGCTGCGATCTGTTTCAGCTCCTGTAAAAGCGCCTTTCTTGTGGCCGAAGAGCGTGTCGGACAACATGTTATCGTCGACGCCACCGACATTGACGGCAACCAGTTCGCCGCTGCGGCCGCTCAGTTCATGAATTGCTTTGGCGATGAGTTCCTTGCCGGTTCCCGTTTCACCGGTAACCAGCACCGGTAAAAATGTTGCAGCAACCGCTTCAATATACTTAAAAGTCGCGCGCATGCGTGCATTCTGTGTAATGATCGCTGTAAAAGCTTCGGGGTGATTCAGTTCATCGGAGAGGAGATAGCGCTTTAAACGCAGATTTTCCGAACGCATTTCGCTAAACCTTATCGCGCGCCGAATGGTTGTCACCAGCCGTTCATCCGTGATCGGTTTCACTATATATTCATATGCACCCTCCTTCATGCAGGCAACAGCGGTTTCGACTTCATTAACTGCCGTTACAACAACAACCGGAATCTCCGGAAATTCCTTCATGATTTCGACTAATAAATCCTGACCGGAAATGTGCGGCATATACATATCCAGCAAAATGACGGAGACTGGCTGCTCTCGAAGAAGGTCCATAACTTTGCGCGGATCCTGGCATTGCAGGACATTTTCGATTCCCTCAGATTTCAGCGTTAGACTGGCGCTGAAAAGGAACTCTTCTTCGTCATCGATCAGGAGGACAGGGTATGTCGGAAAACTGTGTTTGCTCATAATTTCTTTAACAATTTCTTTTCATTCCTTATTAATCGGTAAATAAAGTGCTGCCTGCGTGCCTTTACCAGGGGATGATTCGACTTCGATCGAGCCGCCATGTGCCATTGCAATTTGATAAGAGATCGAGAGCCCCAGGCCCGTGCCGCCACTGTCCCGGTTTGTTGTGAAAAACGGATCAAAAATATGCTTCAGTTGCTTTTCATCCAACCCCTTGCCTTCATCAGTCACAATAACTGCCACCATGTTCCGCTCTTCATCCAATTGCGTCTCAATGTTCAAGGACTTACCGGAATTTTGCAGGGCCTGACAAGAATTGGTGAGCAAATTTATGATCACCTGCTCGAGTTGCTGAAAATTTCCTTTTATGGTTGGCATGTTCTCGATATACGTTTCAGAAAAATTTCGCGTTGATTTACGAATCAGATTATGAACGATTAATATAGCAGCTTTGGCCACTTTGTTCAGGTCGATCTCCGCATTCAAGTCACCTTTATCCTGGCGCGCAAAATCTTTCAGACTATCGACGATTTTTTGAATCCGGACAGCGCCTTTGGAAACACCACCAATGAGCTGGTTGATGTTGTCATACATTTGTGAGTATGGCATCCCTGCGATGATAAATTCACCATGTTCTTCGTAGTATTCATCCAAAATAGGGTGGGCGTCTTCCCAGCCGCGGGCGAGAATCTTCGCATTCAACATAATAAAATTGTTGGGATTGTTTATCTCATGTGCCACGCCTGTGACTAAAGTGCCAAGGGTTGCCATTTTATCGGCCTGGATGAGCTGCTGACGCTGTAATTCGGAAAATTCTTCCGCCTGTTTACGCTCGGTAATGTCGGCGATGAGGCCAACATACGAGGTAAGATTTTCGCCTTCATCAAATCGTGATACGATGGTATTGCGCACCCACCTTTTCGAACCATTTTTATGACGAATGCGGTGTTCGATCGTTTTTACTTTCTCGCCGGCGAGCGCACGTGTTTCCCATTCTTTTACCATCTCCCGGTCCGCGGGGTCGACGATTTCTGCCCATAAATGACGATTGTCAGAGAAGTCTTCCTGGGTAAATCCCGTCACCGCTACGCAACCGGGTCCATGTGACGTTTCAACAGCCGCACCATCTTCTACTTTTACGGTAAAAATATAGTCGGTGACAGATCGCAAAAGCGTTTTGTAACGCTGCTCGCTCTCCCGCAGGGCAATTTCGGCTCTTTTCCTGTCCGTGATATCACGAATGATGCCATCGTAGGAAATCGTCTGCCCCTGTTTGTTTTTGTCGATAACGATATAATTTTTTACCCAGCGGATTGTCCCGTTACGATGGATAATTCTGTGCTCAAGCGAAGGAACGGCTTCACCATGCAAAGCTTTTCGTGCCTGCTCTTCTACAGTATCTCGGTCATCCACGTGCACCATGCGGTACCACAAATCCTTGTCGTTGAGAAAATCCTGAGAACTGTAGCCCGTAATCGTACTGCAGCCTGGCCCATGGTACGTTTCGACTGGTGCCCCATTTTCGATTTTTACGGTATAAATATAATCTGCCACCAGGCCGACGAGCCGTTCATAGCGCTGATCGCTGTAACTCCGGCCAAGTTCTCTATCTTTGCGCGAGGTGATCTCAGTGACCAGCCCGGCACAGGAAACAGGATAACCCTCATCATTTTTTTGCACAACAAGCATATCCTGTACCCACCGAATCGAACCGCCATGATGAACGATACGGTACTCAATCGGTTTGCTCAGGTCTTCCCCACGAAATGCCTTTTCGTACATTCTGTTCACCAGAGCGCGGTCCTCGTGGTAAATGATATGCTGCCACAATGCAGGAGACGAATCAAGTTCCTGCTTTTCGTACCCGGCAAGATGAAATATAGATGGCTCGTGGGAAAAATTAACAGCATGCCCCTCAAAAATCTCAATAAAATAGAGGTGATCAGTTATCGCATTGAGAAGTTCTCTGTGGTGGGAAACGAGTAAGTTGTTAAAATTGGATGTTTTCAAAATAAATGGAAGTGTCAAAAGTTCAATGAAAAAATGAAAATCCTAAATTTTCTCATGCAATTCGGCTACAAGGGCTTTGGCTGCATCTTTCATTTTGATGGCCTCACAATCCTGTCCCTTATGGGCAAAAATGGATAGGAATTAATAAAAAGCATAGATACGAGAAATTGTATTTTTTCTCATCAAATTAATGTTTCTTCTCTCTCCAAGTCTCCAGGCTGGAAGTACCTGCAATCCTGCGTACCCAGTCTGGAAACTGGGTACGCATCGCTTCCAATCTAGCGCTCCTTCAAAATCACTTCTTTGGAAAATTCCTTTTCACCTCGCTTAAAAACAAGCTTTACCGCATCCCCGGGTTTGTGCTCTTTCAAAGCATTGGAGAGTGCACGCAGATCGGTAATTTCCGCATTGCCGATCTTTGTAATAATATCACCTGCCTTCAAACCGGCCGCTTCTGCCGGTGATCCCGGCGTCGTGCCGGTAATTTTCACGCCCGGTCCGGGAAAGGCAAAATCAGGTACAGAACCGAGGCTGACGCGGCGCCCTGACTGTGGTTGCATGGCCGGTTTGGCGGCCTGTGGTTTTGCATTTTCCAACGTGACGGTCATCGGTTCTTCACGGCTGGCGAGATACTCGACCGCTTCTTTGAGCACGGCTGCTGTTTTTACCATACCTGCGTAATCGATCTTGTCGGCTGTGTCGCCAGGACGGTGGTAATCCGTATGTGGACCAGAGAAAAATTGTACGGCCGGAACGCCGTTTTCAATAAAACTGCGCTGGTCGCTGGAGCCGAAATCATCGGCTACCGACTGCACATTCACACCCGTCACATAACCGGCGCCGCGAAAAATGTGCACCCACTCGCTCGCCGATCCGGTACCAAGAATCAAAAGTTTCTGTTCGCCAAGCCGGCCAGCAGTGTCGAGATTCAGCATGCCGAAACACCCGTCCAGCGACATGACCGGATTGTTGACATAATGCTTTGAGCCCAGAAGCCCGGCTTCTTCGCCGGAAAAAGCGATAAAAATCACCGTGCGATCCGGTTGCCAGTCCTTTAGTACACGCAGGAGTTCCAGCATAATCGCCACACCGCTGGCGTTGTCATCAGCGCCGGGATGGACTTTGCCTTCGTCACCTTTGTGCACATCCGGCCAGCCGAGACCAAGATGGTCGTAATGTGCACCGAGCACAACGCATTGGCCTTTCATTTTCTCATTGGCGCCAGGCTTCAAACCGATGACATTTTTCAGGATGGTTTCTTCGTTTTTCATTCCACCCGTATGGAAAAACTTTTGAAAATAGGTGCCGTTTTTCGCAGCGGGTTGCAAGCCGGCTGCGGCAAAGGCATCTTTAATGTAATCCGCAGCTGTGTTCAACCCCGCCGTGCCGAAGCCACGACCTTTCAGTTCATCTGAGGCCAGAAATTCGACATCTTTTTTCATGCGTGCATCGGAGAATACCGGGGGCAGTGTCGCCAAAGCCGATCGTTTGGCCAGCGTCGCTTTTGGTAAGGCAGCGCCTTTTTCAAGTTTTACCGTCATCGGGCTGTTCACCGCATCCCACTGTCCCTTGGCAAAGTTTGATGGCTCATCGCCCTGGAAGGCAAGATAACTGTATTTCCCATAGTGGGGCAATTTGCGCGACAGTCCAGCCAGTGCGGCTGGATTGTTGGTGCTCAAAAATGCAACCGTGAAATCCGGATTCTTTGAATTGCGCGCTGTAAGAATAATACTGTGTTCGGCAAATGTTAATACAGCTCTGCCGATTGTCACGTCATCATTGGTGATGGCAGCACCAAACGATGCCGCGCCATCAAAAGCCGTCTTCGCAAACTTGTTTTTATCGCCAATCACCCAACAAGCTTTATTTTCCGGCAATGCTTTTAAATCGGAATCACTGACGATTTCCATTTCACCTGCCTGGGTCTCCTGCTATGATTCGCCCAATTTTTTAAATCCGGCGAGAAGTTCTTCCGAAACCTCTGAAGGAAGTACCATGACAACCTCCTCTGCTCCAAATACCTGCGAAAGGGCTGGCGGTATTTCTTCCCGGTGCAAGCGGCGAAAAACATCGAATTGCGGATCGATCTGTATCTGCACTGCTTTGCCCGGGAGATCAATTTCGTATGTGGCCTCAGCTTTGTCCATTTCCACCACAGATGCAAACATCTGCTCCTGCCCGGCAATCTGCACAGCAATCGGAATTTTCAGGTAAAAGACCTGGTCATCATCCGTCTGCACCAGTGTAAATTTTATTTGATTTTCCTTAGCAGTGACATTTTTTACCATTAATTCAGGCGCACCTTTTCCTTCAACCCACTGTTTAAAGTAAGATTTTAAATCAGTTTCTGCCACCTGCGAGAATACCGATTCCACATCGCTAAAGGAAGCTTTTTTGAATTTGAATTGACGGTTGAACCGTTGCAAGGCGCGGGAAAAGAGCGCATCCCCCATCTGCTGCCGCAGCATGTGAAAAAGCATCAGGGTTTTGCCATACCCGACAGCTTCCGTTGCTGACGAATGCCGCGAACGAAACTCGGTCAACGGGAAGTCATTGCCTTCTTTGACGTAATCCGTGTATTTCTGCAGGGTCGCCCGGCGATACGCCACACCGGTGCCGCGCTGCTCCTGAATGAGGTGGTCAGCCAGATAGGCGGTCAATCCTTCACACCAGTTACCGGTTTCGTAATCCACATAAACGCTGTTGCCCCACCAGTTGTGCAGAATTTCGTGGGGATAAGATGAATGGAGAATGAAAGGAAAGCGAATAACTCTCGGTCCAAGCAAAGTGAAAGAAGGCATGCCGTACCCGGTCTCCCAGAAATTTTCGATCAAGGCAAATTTCTTGTAAGGATAAGCACCAATCAACTGACGGTACATTTCGAGATACTGGGCTGTTGTTTCCAGGTATTTATTGGCCAGTGCGTCATCGGGGGCACGCAGAAACACCATCGCCGTGGCTGCACCGACAGCGCGTGCGTATTCTGTGAACTGCGCGGCTATCAGGTAAATATCGTCCTGTGGCTCCGGAGACGCCCAGGTTACTTCGACCATTTTTTCTGTCTTTTTGTGGGCTGTCCGTTCCCCTTGACTAACAGCTTCCCAACCAGCCGGAGTCGATATGTTCATATCGAAACTGACGAGGTCGTTATTAAACCATGGAAACCAATAAGTTGAGGAGCACAGATACACGCCTTCTTCCGAAATAATGCCCGGCGTTTCGCTAAAACTGCGGGCGTATTCTTCACCAGCCTTTTGCATTGGATGGTAGATTTCACCGCCATAGCGCAATGTGATTTCATTCACACCCTCCGGTATGGCAAGCAGGAAATGCTCGACTGTCAATGATGGATTGATGGCAATTGCACCGGTATTTATCCCGAACTGGGCGGCTTTGGGTTCTTCGCTGAGCTTCTCCAGCTTCACGCCTGGTGTTACAACTTTTGGTGATAAACCAGCGTGGAGCAAAATATGCACTTCCCTGCTTTCACGCAGCATACTTTTCGGAAGGGTGATAGTATCGGTTGCTTCAATTTGTTTTTTGGTGGGATTGAGTTTAATATCGAATGTGTGGTGGACGTGGTCTTGCGCTTGAATGCCAAGCGTGCAGCAAACAAAGGACAAACCTAAAAGAAAATGAGTCAGTCGATTTTGGTCAATCATCCGAATTTCCTTCCACTATTTTTATTTGAAATCATATTTACTTTTCAAGAGCTTCAATTCTTCGAATTTCCGCCGACATCTACAATCTCACGCAATTTTTCAATCCATTCGTTCAATTGCGTATCATCGGACTCAATGGCGTAGGCTTTCTCGAAATAGTCCAATGCTTTTTTGTGTTCTCCCGCAAAAGAATAACACTGCCCAAGGCTTGTATAGGTTGAAAATAGAAATGCCTCATCGGCGCTGTGCTTTTTGCCAGCATTTTCACACTTGTGCAAAAAACGAATTGCATTTGGGAGATCTTCGATATTGAAATAACAC